>JBGQEU010000044.1:0-7940 GCA_041496525.1 Dehalococcoidia bacterium | reverse complement strand
CTGCCCGGCGGCGCGATCGGCGACTTCCCGCGCTACCAGAGGGCCGCGGCGGCGGCGCTGCAGGAAGGCTGGCAAATCCCGGAGGCCGCCGCCGAGCGTTTGATTGCCGTGCACGGTACCGACCACACCCGTGTGTTGGCCCTCGCCGTGCAAGCGCCGGAGTTGCTGCAGCCCCTTTCCCCCGGCTCAGCCGTCCTGGCCGCCGAGGCCGCCTACGCCGCCCGGCACCAGATGGCGATGACCCTTGAGGACTTCTTGCGCCGCCGCTGCGGTCTGATGCTCTTCAGCGCGGACCGGGGCCTGCCGGTCGCCGGCCAGGTGGCGCAGCTCCTGGCGCGGGAACTGGGCTGGAGCAGCCGGGAGGCCCGGCGCCAGGTGACTGCCTATGCGAATGCTGTTGGCCGCATGGACGCCTTTGGCTCTGGGGAAGAGCCATCCGCCGCAGAGGTGTCAGGGTGAGGCGTGACGTCCTTCTCATCGTCAACCCGCGCTCCGCGAACGGCGCCACCGGCCGGCGCTGGCCGCGCATAGAGCGGCGCCTGCGCGCCATCCTCGCCGAATTCGATGTCCTCTTCACGGAGCGGCCCGGTGACGCCGCGCGCCTCGCCGCCTCGGCGGCCGGCGAGTACGAGATCATCACGGCGGTGGGCGGCGACGGCACCATCAACGAGGTGGTGAACGGCCTCGTCGACGGCGATGGAGAGCTGCTGGCCGGTGGGTCCCTCGGCATCATTCCGCGCGGCACGGGCAGCGATCTCGTGCGCAGCCTTGAAATCCCTCACTCGCTGGACGCGGCGGCTGCGGTGCTGGCTCGTCGCCAGCGGCGGGAGGTGGACATCGGGCGTGCCCGAGTCTGCGGGCTCGACGGTGTGCCTGTCACCCGCCACTTCATCAACGAGGCGGAGCTGGGCATGGGAGCGGCCGTAAGCGACGCTGTCAATCGCTCGTCCAAGCGCCTCGGCGGGGCGGCCAGTTTCCTCTGGGGCATCGCAGCAACCATGCTGCGCTACCGGGACCAGGCCGTGTCCTTCAGCTGTGACGGCGAGCCGACCGAGAACGTGCTGCTGAACAACGCCTGGATCGCCAACGGCGCCTACTCCGGCGGCGGCATTGCGTCGGCGCCGCAGGCCCGCCTGGACGATGGCCTCCTGGACCTGGTCCGGGTGGGTCATGCCGGCCTCGTGGGACGCGTGAGGGCCCTGGCAGGGCTGCGCAGCGGCGCCTTTACGCGGCTGCCCCACGTGTCATACTGCAAGGTCCGCTGCGTCAACGCCGTGGCCGAGACTTCCGTGCCTGTGGAGGTTGACGGTGAGCTGATAGGCACCTTACCGGCCACCTTTGACCTGCTGCCGGTCAGGCTGCCGGTAATATCTTAGGAGGAAGCTGAAACGCCTCATCTCGCGGGCAGGCGCAGGCGTGGCCGGGGACGAGCGGGTGTCTTCAGCCGATCCGCACGGCCAGCAGCTCGCCCCGGCCGATGGGCACCACGACCGCCGAGAGCCGCTCGTCGGAGAGCGCCCGCTCTCGGAACGCGGCGAGGTCCTCGGCGTGGGAGATGAGGTTATCGGCGACGAGCAGGCCCCCGACAGGCAGCAGCGGCACGATCAGCTCCAGGAACGCCAGGTAGTCTTCCTTCTCGGCGTCCAGGAAGACAAAGTCCACCGGCTCCTGGCGGTGGCGCAGGTAGGCGAAGGCGTCACCCTCCGCGAGTGTCACCGCCCCCTCCAGCCCCGCCTCCCGCAGGTTCTGTCTGGCCAGCTGTATCTTGACGGTGTGCAGTTCCAGGGTCGTGAAGGTGCTGGCCACGGCGCGGGCGGCGGTCCCCAGCCAGATAGTGGAGTACCCGCCGGATGTGCCGATTTCGACGATTGACCGGGGCCTCGTGGCCAGGACCAGCGTGTGGAGGAAGCGTCCGACGTCCGGCGTGATCTGGCGCAGGCGCTCTGGCCGCGCTACCCCCTGCTCCCGCTCCAGGGCATCCCGCTTCTCCAGCCGGTCGAGGACGGAGCGGGCGGCGAGATCAATCATCAGTGAGGCCGGTTAGACTGGGGGCCCGGGCCGTCAGCGGCCCGAGCCCGCTTCGATTGCATTGGAGGCGACGGGGGGATTCGAACCCCCGATCAGGGTTTTGCAGACCCCTGCCTTAACCACTTGGCTACGTCGCCGCATCTCTTTCGACAAGCTCAGGACAGGCTTTGGTGCCGAGGAGGGGATTTGAACCCCTACGCCCTTACGGGCACCGCCCCCTCAAGACGGCGTGTCTACCTAATTCCACCACCTCGGCAGGCAGTCAATATATTACTGATTTTCGTCTTGGGGCGGCAAGGACAAGACGCCCACGCAAAGGCCCGACAGCACTCGCCTGCCGGGCCTCGTATATCTCATTATATCATCCCGGTTGGTCGTGCCCGCCTGAGAATGCAACGTGTCAGGACGCCGGGCGCTCTGAGCGATGCAGAAGGTCCGGGTTGGATACACTTAGCTTGTCAGCGACGGTGCGTCTCACGTGTTCGAGGACTCGCCGCCCGAGGGCCCCCTCGTCCGCTTCTCCCTTCCGGATGCGGTCGCACAGCTCGGAGTTGCGGGAGTGCAGCGCTTTTCGCAGGGCGGCGCGGCCCCCCGGACGCTCGGCCGCGCCCAGCAGCGCATCGAGGCCGGACCACTCTGCCGCCAGCTGCTCGTCCTCCAGCTCCAGCTCCCGCCGGATGATGCGGATGGCGTTGGCGGCGACGCGGGCGTGGAAGCCGCGCGCGCCGGGCACGTTGGGCACGATCTCGCTGTCCAGGAAGCCCTCGATGGCCGCCAGCAGCTCGTCGAAGGTGGGCCGGTCCTGCATCAGGCCGTCTCCATGAGATTCAGCAGCTCCCACTCCGTCTCCGCCGTGCGCCGGCCGATGCTGGCCAGTTCCACGCTGCGGCTGAGGCTGTCCAGATAGGCCCGCGCCTGGCCGATGCAGATGATCCCCCAGCGCAGGTTGCCGAACGCCTCCCAGAAGTGCACCGCCGCGGCGTCCACGCGACGGCCGCCCGCCGCTTCGTAGGCCGCCCACAGCTCCTCGTGCGTGCCAATGCCGCCCACGGGGAGGTCGTCGTTGCCGAACCGCCAGGAGCGAACGCAGATCCAGCCCAGGTCCTCCATGGGGTCGCCGATGTGCGCCAGCTCCCAGTCCAGCACACTGCGCACCCCCTCCGGCCCGAAGATGAAGTTGCCGATGCGGTAGTCGCCGTGCACCAGGGCTGGCGGGCAGGGCGGCGGCAGGTGCCGCTGTAGCCAGCGGAATGCCAGCTCGAAGGCCGCGTGCGGCTCCGGCGCCAGCACCCGGTACATCTGCTCGTAGCGCTGCAGCTCGCTTTCCGCCGGCGACCGGCCGGGCAGCGGCGAGGGCAGTCCGCCGGCGGCAGACAGGCCGTGCTTTTCGATGGGGATGCGGTGGATCCCGGCCAGGATCGCCCCCAGCTGGCCCGTCATCACCCGGCGCGCCGGGGCGTATTCGTCGTCGCGCAGCAGCTTGCGGGCGATCGTCTCGCCTTCGATGCGGGTCATCAGGAAGAACGGCGCGTCCAGGGAATCGTCGCCCATGGCGTGCACCGGCGGCGCCGGCACCCTCTCCTCGCCTGCCGTCTTGAGCACCTGGTACTCCACCTCCCGCGACATCACGCCTGGCCCTTTCCGGGGATCGCTGCGGCTGACCAGCGGGACAGTCTCCACGCGCCCGTCGGCGTGCTCGATGACGGCGTCGAAGGACCAGGTCTGGCGGGAGGCGCCGCCGGTCAGCAGGCGGAGGTCCTCGATGCGGACGGAGCGGGCGTTGTGGTGGCGCTGGAGGAAGGCGGCGAGCTTCCCGGAAAGCTCCGGCGGCTGGTCTGGCGGCGCAGGGGTCTGCGCCGGTTCAGTCTTGGCCGTGCCCGTCTTGCGTGCCACCGAGCGCTACCGGGGAGCGGACCGGCCTATTCGATCTGGTCCAGGTACTCGGAGATGCCAATGCCGGTGTGGCCCTGGCAGCGGTACTCCGTCATCCCCTCGCCGATGTGGGTCACCTGGCCCGCCCGCCGGTTGCGCAGCGGGATGAACCCCTTCACCTTGCCCTCCAGGACGACGCTCTGGCCGCTCTCCAGGCCCAGGGTCGCGGTCATCCCGGTGTGGTACGGCGTCCCCGGCTCTAGCTGCGTGTCGATATCCACTTTGACGATCCGCTCGACTGCACCGTTGCGGATGACGACGCCGTTTTGGAGGCGCGATTCGGGGTTGGGCCGGATCTCGGAGACCATGATGTTGAGTTCGGGGCCGAAGGAGCAGGTGAGCCAGCGGTAGGAGTAGATGTTCTGCCAGTAGCGCGGGCCCCAGGAGTGGTCGCGGAGGCCGAAGCCGTCTATCTGCACGGCCTCGCCGTCGATGGCGACGGTGCCGGTGACGTGCATGTGCTGCTCGTAGTGGGCCTTGGCGAACTCCTTCTCCGGGTCCACGATCTGGCGGTCGCCGCCGGTGCTGCCGTAGACGGGGCCTACGCCTTCGTGAACGAGGTCGATGGCCACGCGCTTGTGCGGGTTCTGGCGGAAGGCCTGCCCGGGATCGGACATCTGGCCGGGGTCCGTCAGGTAGACGGCGCTGCCTTCGTAGGCCGTGCGATGCCGGCGCAACGGCTCGATCGTCTCGAAGCGCATGCCGCCGGCATCGTAGGCGTCGTTGTTCGATATCTCCGGCCGCTTCCAGTTGAAGAGGACGGCGCCGTCCGGCTGGTAGAGGACCAGCGTCACCTCCGCGTATCCCTCGTTGGCCCGGTTGCCGATGCGCAGGAATCCGCCCTGGGCGCGGGCGACGTCAAAGAAGTTGAAGTACATGCTCTCGTTGAAGTTCTTCTCCGGGCCCAGCGGATGGGTGGAGTCGTCGCCGGCCTGGATGTCGCCGTAGACGTTCGTCGTGACCATCTGGCGCACCTCCCTGCAGTGGTGGCGCAAGTATAGCACGGCCACGCGGTGTCCCCGCTGCGCGGCTATCTGAACGAGGGAGATTCGCGGGGCCGGGGCCTAAGGCCCGGGCCGCACCAGGACCTTCTGGTCGCGGCCGCGGTCCGCCGCCAGTTCTGCGAACGCCGTCGGCAGCCCCTCGAGGGAGACGCTACGGGAGATCAGCGGGCTGACGTCCACTGACCCGGAGGTGATGAGATCGACTGCCTCCTGGAACTCGTCCGTGTACCCGAACGTGCCGATGATCGATTGCTCCTGCACGAGCAGCGTCAGCAGGTTGACCTGATACGGCTGCTCGAACACTCCGGCGACGACGATGCGGCCGCCCCGGCGGGTGGCGGCCAGGCAGTCGTCCATGGTGGCGGCGATGCCGACGGCTTCGATCGCCACGTCGCAGCCGAGGCCCTGCGTGATGTCCCGCACCTGGACGGCGGCGGGTTGAGCGGGGTCTACGGCGTGGTCCGCGCCCAGGCGCAGCCCCAGGTCACGGCGGATAGCCGCCGGTTCGGAGACGATGACGAGGCCGGCCCCGCGCCGCCGCGCGGCCAGCAGTGACAGCAGCCCGATGGGCCCGCCGCCGGCCACGAAGACGGTCTCGCCCGCTGCGACGCCACCTCGGTTGACGGCCCTGAGCGCCACGCCAAGCGGCTCCGTGAGGGCAGCGCGTTCCAGCCACGACGCATCCGGCAGGCGATACGCCTGGTCCGCGCGGACAACGGCGTATTCGGCGTAACCGCCCGGC
The DNA here is from genome assembly GCA_041496525.1 of Dehalococcoidia bacterium. Taxonomy (GTDB): domain Bacteria; phylum Chloroflexota; class Dehalococcoidia; order SM23-28-2; family RBG-16-64-32; genus JBGQEU01. The sequence continues at coordinate 2,234 of JBGQEU010000044.1, read as the reverse complement.
CGGCGGTAGCCGGTTCCCAGCTGGTCGCCGCAAAGGTTCGATTGGCCCGCGCGGCAGTAGTAGCAACCGCCGCAGGCGCCGCCGGGGTGGACGGCCACGCTATCACCTGTGGCCAGGCTCTCGACCCCCGCGCCCAGCGCCGTCAGCGTACCGGTGAACTCATGGCCCATGATCGGCTGGAAGAAGCCGGCTGCCCGTAGAGAGGGGGCCTGCGAGGCGTATTCGTGCAGGTCGGAGCCGCAGATCCCGCAATGGCTCACCTTGACCACGATCTCTCCCGGACCGGGCGTTGGGTCTGGAAGCTCGCGCAGCTCCATCCGGCCCGGCGCCACGAAGGCGACCGCCTTCACGACATAACCCCTTCCGACGGCGGTTCGTACACGTTGCGCTGATACTGGCCCATCATCCGTTCGGCGCTGAAGAACTCGCCGTTGATGGCGATGGCATGCCGCATGACGGCGGCGTAAGCGGCGGGCTGCCGGTAGAACATCGGCATGATCACGTACTCCAGCTTGTCGTACAGCGATTGTGCCTCGGAGGAATCTGTCGCCGGGCCTTCGCCGCCGATCGCCCAGCCGGTGACGCCTTCGATGTGCCCCTCCACCCACCAGCCGTCCAGTATGCTGAGGCTGGGAACACCGTTTAGCGCCGCCTTCATCCCGCTGGTGCCGGAGGCCTCCAGCGGTTTCTGCGGGTTGTTCAGCCACAGGTCCACGCCGGAGCACACGTACCTGGCGATGTCCATGTCGTAATCCTCCAGGTACACCACCTTGATCACGCCGGAGAGAGCCTCCGATGCGCTGAAGACCTGCTCGATGATGGACTTGCCGCCCTCGTCGCGGGGGTGAGCCTTCCCGGCGTAGACCACCTGCAGGGGCCCTACGCGCCGGGCCATGCGCTTCAGCCGGGCGATGTCTGTGAACAGCAGGGCTCCGCGCTTGTATCCCGTCGCCCGGCGGGCGAACCCAATCGTGAAGACCGCGGCGTCCAGCTTGACCCGCGCCCGCCGCTCGATTTCGGCCAGCAGCCCTCGCTTGGCCTGCGCGTGCGCATCGCGGACACCTTGGATGGGGATGCCGGCCGCGTAGCGCAGATAGCGCCGGTCGCGGCGCCAGGCCGGCATGTGCTCGTCGAAGAGCGCTGCGAACGACGGCGACAGCCAGGTGTCGGTGTGCACGCCATTCGTAACGGCGCCGACGTTGTACTGCGGGAACATATCGCGGGAGATCTGGCCGTGGCGAAGCGAGACGCCGTTAATGCTCCGGCAGAAGAACATAGCGAAGGCGGTGAGGTTGAAGATGTCGCCGGACGTGGCCGGCGCGTGCTCCACCAGCCGCATCCGGCTGGCGCCGAGCGCCTCGGCAACCAGCGGGATGGGGAACGTGTCGTGGCCAGCGGCCACCGGGGTATGCACGGTGAGGACACATCGTTGCCGCACCCACCCAATGTCTGCCGGGGTCACGGAATCTGGAGCGCGGCCGTTCAGTTGCTCCTCCAGCAGGGCCAGCGTCAGCAGCCCGGAGTGCCCCTCGTTCATGTGGTACGTGCGTATGTCCGTGTACCCCAGCGCTCGCAGCATAGCGACCCCACCGAGGCCCAGGACCATCTCCTGGCACAACCGGTATCGGGGGTCGCCTCCGTACAATTCGTCGGTCAGAGCCTGGTCCCCGGCAGTATTCTCCGGCAGGCGCGCATCCAGCAGGTAGACGGGGACGGAGTGACCGGAGTTGCCGCGTACGGTGTAGCGCCAGGCATTCACTTGCACGATGCGCCCTTCGATCGACACCGCGACGCGTTCGTCCAGCCGCTCCAGGAAATCCTCTGGGTTCCAGAAGGCCGGAGCCTCTGACTGGTGGCCCTTGGCGTCCAGGTGCTGGCGGAAGTAGCCCTTCCGGTAAAGCAGGGTCACGGCCACCATCGGCATACCCAGGTCGGCGGCCGCCCGCAGGCTGTCCCCGGCCAGGACACCCAGCCCGCCGCTGTACGTCGGCATCGCCGGGTCGAGGCCGATCTCCATCGAGAAGTAGGCGATTGTGCGTGGTCCAGAGATCCCGTCCATGGCTTAACACTAAGACTCTATACGAACGCCGGAGCCGTCAGCAAACCTGCCAGACGCCGCTTCCCGGCCCGGCGGCCCGTGCGCGGGGGCGGACACTCGCCTATACTGTCACCCTGACCAATGGGAGGGAGGGCGAGATGAAGCTTGGACTGAGCACCGGCTACTGGAGCGCGGG
>JBGQEU010000043.1:0-8043 GCA_041496525.1 Dehalococcoidia bacterium | reverse complement strand
GGAGGGCGAAGAGGCGGTCGTCAAGGCCGTGCAGGAGTGCTGGGCCTCATTGTTCGAGGCTCGCGCCATCTTCTACCGGCAGCAGGCAGGCTTCGAGCACGTGAAAGTCGGCATCGCCGTCGTCGTCCAGCACATGGTGCAATCGGAGCGCTCCGGTGTGATGTTCACCCTGGAGCCCGTGACAGGCGACCGCGACAAGATTGTAATTGAGGCCATCTATGGCTTGGGCGAAGCAGTAGTATCGGGCGTGGTGACGCCCGATTACTATGTTATCGACAAGAAGTCTCTCGCCATCAGTACTAAGAAAGTCGAGCGCCAGGAACGGCAGCTCGTCCGCAATCCAGACGCCACACCTGGCCAGGAGAACAACGTCTGGCTGGAGATTCCTCCCGAGACCGGCCGGGCGCAAAAGCTAACGGACGAAGAAATGGCCGAACTGGCGGCGATCGGCGGCCAGGTGGAGGAGCACTACGGACGGCCCCAGGACATAGAGTGGGCGGCCGAAGGCGGAAAGTTCTACCTGGTGCAGGCCCGCCCCGTGACGGTCACCGGCGCCGCGGACGACGGTGTGACCGAGAACGAGCAGGAAGGTGAAACGGCTCCGGTCCTTGTGGAAGGGTCTCCGGCCAGCCCCGGCGTAGCCTTCGGCCCGGTGAAGATCGTCCTCAGCCCTGAGGGGATCGACCAGGTTGAGGCCGGCGACATCCTCGTCGCGGAGATGACGACGCCGGACTTCGTCCCGGCCATGAAGCGCGCCGCCGCTATCGTTACGGACAAGGGCGGTCGCACCTGCCATGCCGCCATCGTCAGCCGCGAGCTGGGGGTGCCGTGCGTGGTGGGGACAGACAAAGGGACGGCCATCCTCAAACCCGGCCAGGGCGTGACCGTCGACGGCGCCCGCGGCCGCGTCTATGAAGGACGGGCAGAGGTGCGGCTGGCCTGGGGTGAAGAGCAGAAGCGCCGCCGCGCCGTGGCCTCGACCATCAAGACGAAGACGAAGGTCTACGTCAACCTGGCGGAGCCCACCCTGGCCGACCAGATGGCGAAGGACAACGTTGACGGTGTCGGCCTGCTCCGGGCCGAGTTCATCGTCGCTGACCACATCAAGGAACACCCGCGTCTTTTCCTGGACGAGGGCCGGCCCGAGGAGTTTATCCAGAAGCTGGCCGGCGGCCTGCGCTCCTTCGCCCAGGCTTTTCACCCACGGCCTGTCGTCTACCGGACTACGGACTTCAAGACGAACGAGTACCGCAACCTGAAGGGCGGCGACCGCTACGAGGACGTCGAAGAAAACCCGATGATCGGCTACCGCGGCGCCTCCCGTTATATCCGCGACGAGGAGGTCTTCCGCCTGGAGGTGGAGGCCGTCAAGCGCGTGCGGGCGGAGTTCCCCAACTTGTGGGTGATGATCCCGTTCGTGCGCACGCCGGAAGAGCTGGCCCAGGTCAAGCAGCTCATGGAGCGCTTCGGCCTCGTCCGCTCGGAGGACTTCAAGCTCTGGATGATGGCCGAGGTGCCGTCCAACGTCTTCCTCCTGGACCGCTTCATTGATGTCGGCATCGACGGCATCAGCATCGGTTCCAACGACCTGACGCAGCTGATCCTGGGTATCGACCGCGACAACTCGCGCTTCGCCCAGGAGTTCGACGAGCGGAACGAAGCCGTGATGATCGCCCTCGAGCGGCTGATTACGGGCGCCAAGGCCCGTGGCATCACGGTGTCAATTTGCGGCCAGGCCCCGAGCGACTACCCCGAGCTGACGCAGAAGCTTGTCAGTTGGGGCATTACCTCGGTCTCCGTGAACCCGGACGTCATCCACCGCACGAGGGAGATCATCGCCAAGGCGGAGGGGGTCCTGGAGGCGGAGCGGGCGGCTTCCGGGTCGGCGGGCGAGGCTCCGTCGCTGACGCCGGCATCGTAGGCTTCCGGCCGTTCCGTGCGTGCTGGCAGCTTCATGCTATTGTGCTAACCTGCTCTCCATACGACATCGACCACCATCCAATAGTGATCACCGTCTGGCGAATGCGCCACCGTAAAGACGTGCACAGGAACCCGTGACCATGGATCTGAGCGTCGTCCGCCGCCGTCTGGAAGAGCGGGAGCGGCTGCTCTCGCCGTATGCAGCCCGCAGCTTCGAGAGCCGCGGCCGGGAAGCGCCACAGCAGCCGTCGCCGGTGCGCACCGAGTTCCAGCGGGACCGGGACCGCATCATCCACTGCAAGGCTTTCCGCCGCCTGAAGCACAAGACGCAGGTCTTCATCGCCCCCGTCGGAGATCACTTCGTCACGCGTCTCACGCACACACTGGAGGTCTCCCAGATCGCCCGCACGATCGCCCGCGGCCTGAACCTGAACGAGGACCTCGCCGAAGCCGTCGCCCTGGCTCACGACATCGGACATCCTCCCTTCGGGCACGCCGGAGAGGAGGCTCTCGCTGACCTCCTCCCGCACGGGTTCCGGCACGCCGAACAGAGCCTGCGCGTCGTCGAGAAGCTGGAGCGCCTCAACCTGACCTGGGAGGTGCGCGACGGGATCGTCAACAGCTCCAAGGTGCGGGAGGACATCATGGCGGAGGCCTGGGGCACGCCGGCTACGCTGGAAGGTCAGGTCGTCAAGCTCGCTGACGCCGTCGCCTACATCAACCACGACATAGCCGACGCCATCCGCGCCAGCCTCATCACCGAGAGCGAGCTGCCAGAGGAGGTGTCCCAGACGCTGGGCCGGCGGCCTTCGGAGCGCATCAACACCCTGGTCTGCGATATCATCGAACACTCGTGGGGGGCCACCGGCGCCGGCCCGGCCGAAGAGGTGAGCATCGGCATGAGCGAGCGCGTCTCGGCGGCGGCCAACGTCCTGCGGGAGTTCATGTTCCAGCGAGTGTATCTATGGGAAGGCCGGCGCGAAGAGGCCGAGCAGGCCAAGCGAGTAGTCTCGCTCCTTTACAAGCACTTCCTCAAGCGCCAGGACGATATCCAGAGCGACTTCGTGCTTTCGTCTGACCCGCCCTGGCGGCGCGCGGCCGATTACGTTGCGGGAATGACGGACGGGTTCGCTCTCAACCTGGCGGCGCGGCTGGGAGCCGGCGTTCAACTGCCGGTTGGCCGGCCGCAACACCTCTAGACGTCAATGAACGGGCGGGCGGCAAGCATTTTTCCCAAGAGCGCCATTTGCACGCAACTTTTTGGCCTTCCGGTTGTTCTATAATTGGAGGTGCCACGGCAGTAACCGGTTGCCCCAGTCCCACCGTCCTTTTTCCGCCACGGGTGATACCCGTGGAGTCTGTCTGTCTCCAAAGATCACACTTATGAACGAGATCGAAGAAATCAAGGCGCGCCTGGACATCGTTGATGTGATCGGCCGCTACGTGCAGCTGCAGAAGGCGGGCCGGGCGTTCAAGGCGCCGTGCCCGTTCCACAACGAGCGCACGCCCTCGTTTATCGTCTCGCCGGATAGGCAGAGCTGGCACTGCTTCGGGGCCTGCGGCACCGGCGGCGACGTGATCTCTTTCGTCATGCGCAAGGAAGGGCTGGAGTTCCCGGATGCGCTGCGCCTGCTGGCAGAGCGCGCCGGCGTGCGTCTGCAGGAGCGGCGCGGGTCCGAGGAGCAGGACCGGCGGCAGGAGCGTCTCTACGCGGCCAACGACGCCGCCGCGCACTCATACCGCGCACTGCTGGAAGGCGATGCCGGGAGGACGGCGCGCGAGTACCTGGAGCGCCGCGGCGTCGATCAAGACGCCATCGACGCCTTCCGTCTCGGCTACAGCCTGCCCGCCTGGGAAGCGGCCAGGGATCACCTGCGGGAGCGCGGTTTCTCCGACAAGGAGTTGCTGGAGGCTGGGCTCCTGGTCCAGGGCGAATCAGGGCTGCACGACCGCTTCCGCGGCCGCCTCATGTTCCCCATCTGGGACGCCAAAGGGCGGGTGGCCGGGTTTGGCGCCCGCGCCCTCGACGATACCCCTGCGGCGGGCTCGGGGCAGGCACTGCCCAAGTACCTCAACACGTCGCAGACGGCGCTCTTCGACAAGGGCGGGATGCTCTACGCGCTGCACAAGGCCCAGGCCGGCATCCGGCGTGAAGGCCGGGCCGTCATCGTCGAGGGGTATATGGACGCCATCGCCGCCCACCAGCACGGGTTCGACAACGTCGTGGCCTCGATGGGCACGGCCCTGACGGAGCGCCAGGTGCGCCTGCTGAAGCGTTTGAGCGCCGAGATCGTCCTCGCCCTCGATGCCGACGCGGCCGGCAGCGAGGCGATGGTGCGCGGCCACGAAGTGGTGCGGGAGGCTCTGAGCAGCGACCAGAAGGCCGTCGCGGTCCCCACCTGGCGTGGGCTCGTCAGTTACCAGGAAACGGTCGCGGTGGACCTGCGAGTGGTGGTGCTGCCGGATGGTCGAGACCCCGACGACGTGATCCGGGCAGACGCTGAGCAGTGGCGCTCGCTTATTTCCGGCGCCCGCCCGGTGCTCGATTACCGGCTGGAGGCCTCCGCCGCCGCGCACGACCTGACCGGGCCACGGGGGCGGTCCCAACTGGCGCAGGAGTTCCTGCCACTGCTATCGGCGGTCACCGACCCGGTCGTTCGCGCCCACTACCTGCAGCGCCTCTCGCGCCTGACGCAGACGCCGGAGGAGCAACTCGTTCTCATGCTTGGCCGCTCTCGCTGGCAAAAGCCGGCCGGCCCGGTGCGGCCCGGCCCCGACGCCAGCGCCGCGCCGGAGCGGGGAGATCGCCCGGAAGAGTTCCTTCTGGCGCTCCTGCTACAGTATCCTCAATTGCGTGCGGCCGGCCTGGATATCCCTCCAGAGATGCTCTGGGAGACAGAGAACAGGTTGATCCTGGCCGCCTGGAAAGAGCGGGAAGCGCTGGAAGCCACCAAAGAGGCGCTGCCCATGGAACTGCACGACCGCGTCGACCGTCTATTTCTGCGAAGGCTGCCGGCGTTCGACCCGAAACTGGCGCGTGAAGCCCTCCTGGGCTGCCGGGCGAAGCTGACCCACCGGCAGCTGGAGGCCGAAAAGCAGGCCAGCGGCTCGCTGGTGGCAGCGGGCGAAGAGGAGCTGGGCGCGTCAGTCGTGGCGGCCGCGACGCCCGATGGCGGCGACGAGCGCCTGCGGGAGTTCCAGCGGCTGCTTGAACACGACATGGAGATTGGGCACAGGCTACACAAGACAGAGAGGAGTGGCCCGCCGGCGGCGGGTTGAGACGAGGATTGATGGTCAATCACTTTGAGGAAGACAGGGAGCTAGACGAGCACCGGCAGCGTCGCAACCGCCTCGCGGACGATCTGATGGAAGACGCCGTTGTCGATAGCGACCTGGACAGCGACGACACGGAGCCGGAGGCCCCTGGTATCCGCCTGGGCGCCAGTGCTGAAGCCGCGGAAGAGGACGCTCCTTCGCCAGCGCGGGTTATGTCGCGCACGCCCATCGAGATGGAGGAGTGGGGCGAGCCCGGCAAGCTGGAAGAGGCCGAGCCGGAAGTCGCCGATATCGAACTGGAAGAGGGCATCGACGACCCGGTGCGCATGTATCTGCGTGAGATCGGGAAGGTCAGCCTCCTCACAGCCGATGACGAGAAGAAGCTGGCGCGCTCGATGGAGGACGGCGACTACATACACCGCATCGAGGAAGCGCACTTCCAGGAGCACGGCCGCAACGCCCGCGGCGTCGACATCCTCGTCCGGCTGGTCAAGGACCTGCACGAGCTGCAGAAGCCGCTGGACGTGATCGTAAAGGATCTGGGGCTGCAGAAGCTGCCGCTGCCAGAGGTCATCGTCAACCCCGAGTTCCGCCGCGTCGTGGACGGGGAGATCGACCTGGAGATGGTGGACAAGCTGACCGCCGCTCTCAAGCTGGAGGAGGGGGAAGCCAACCGGCTGCCGGTGCGCATCTCCATCATCACGCACATCCTGACACCGGAGATGCTGCGCTGGGCGATGGACGCTATGGATGCCGCGAAGAAGTTGACGCCGCCGCCCGAGGGGCTTGCCGACGCGCTGCTGCCCCGCGATGACAAGGTCCGGCCCCACTTCCAGCGGCTGAAGGACGAAGGCTTCCAGGCGGAGAAGCGGCTGACCGAGGCCAACCTGCGCCTGGTGGTCAGCGTGGCCAAGAAATACATCGGCCGGGGTATGTCGCTGCTGGACCTGATCCAGGAGGGCAATATAGGCCTCATCCGGGCGGTCGAGAAGTTCGACTACCGCAAGGGTTACAAGTTCAGCACGTACGCCACCTGGTGGATCCGCCAGGCTATCACCCGCGCCATCGCGGACCAGGCCCGCACCATCCGCATCCCCGTGCACATGGTGGAGACGATCAACAAGCTGGTGCGCATCAGCCGCCGCCTGGTCCAGGAGTATGGCCGCGAGCCCACCAGCGAGGAGATCGGCCACGGCATGGAGATCGCGCCGGAGAAGGTGCGGGAGATCATCAAGGTCTCGCAAGAGCCGGTCTCGCTGGAGACGCCGATCGGCGAGGAAGAGGACTCCCACCTGGGCGATTTCATCGAGGACCAGGGCACGATGGCGCCCGCCGAGGCGGCTTCGCACCAGCTGCTCAAGGAGCAGGTGCAGGAGGTGGTCGCCTCGCTGACGCCGCGCGAGCAGAAGGTGCTAATCCTGCGCTTCGGGCTGGAGGACGGCCGCAGCCGCACGCTGGAAGAGGTGGGCCGCGAGTTCAACGTGACGCGGGAGCGCATCCGCCAGATAGAGGCGAAGGCGCTGCGGAAGCTGCGGCACCCCAGCCGCAGCAAGAAGCTGAAGGACTACCTGGAGTAGCTGCGGTGCGGCCCGCACTGGGCAGCGGCCGCGCGCGGATGTTGCCTCGTCCCCCACAGATTCCCCTTCAACAGGCTCAGGACAGGCTTCGCGAAGATACCGGCTTTCCCCGTCGCGAGCATGGTCGGCGCTCAGAATGACAGAGGGGCCCGCAGCAAAAAGCACGGCCAAAGGGTGAAGTCAGCGTGTCTGCTGGCCACGCGGCAAGCAGGCGCAGGTGACCACTACTCCTCCTCGAAGTTGCGCGAGTACTGGATGATGTTCTCGTTGGGCGAGTAGCCGGCGGCTTCCCAGAAGGGCGCGGCCGGCGGGCTGCGCCGGTCCACGAGGGCGTAGATGCGGCGGGCGCCCTTCGCCCGCAGCCGCCGCTCGATCTCCCGCACCAGCGCCTCCGCGATGCCCTGCCGCCGGAAGTCCGCGTGGGTGCTCAGCCGCGCGATGTTGGCCCGCCAGCCGTCCCACCCCCCGATCACAGTACCCACGATACGGCCCTCTGCCTCCGCCAGCAGGAATAGGTCCGGCGAGAACGCGTAGAACGCCATCAGGTACTCCAGCCGGTCGGGCAGCGCCGTATGCCGGTCGATGGAGCGCCAGAGGGCAAGGATGGCCCCAAAGTCCTCCGGACGGGCCTCTCGAATCGCGTAGTCAGTCACGAGTACAGATTGTAAAGCGCACCGTCCTTCGGCGCACCACTTCTCCGGCGTCTTGACAACGAATAGGCCCGACGCGGCATCATAAAGAGCAGGAGAAGAGCCGATGCCACTGTACGAATACGTCTGCGCCCGCTGCGACACCCGCTTCGAGCAGCTGCGGCCCGTGAGCCGCATGGATGATCCCGCCAGTTGTCCGTTGGGCCACGCGTCCGGGCGGCGCGTTCTCTCCACCTTCGCTGCCCTGACCAAGGGAGCCGACGGCGAGGTGAGTTCGGTCGGCGGCGGTTGTGGCGGTTGCGCCGGCGGCGACTGCGCCGGCTGCGCCTGCAGCACGAACTAGCCAGCTTTCTAAGCGGCCCGCCGGATTTATCGGAGGTAGTGACGCGGGTTGGGCGGCGCCAGGGTGCGCGCGTGCCCGGCCGGCCCGGGAAGCAGGGGCGCCGGCTTCAGCGCCTTGTCACGCTCCTGCGGCCGGCTGCGCAGCAGGTATATCGCGGACACGAGACCGATGGCCAGCGCCTCCAGCATGGTGAAGCCGCCGATGAGCGTCGTAATCCTCTCCCAGAACGCCTCCGGGAACATCTGAATCAGGTGGTCCGTACCAGGGTTCAACTTCC
>JBGQEU010000042.1:0-8134 GCA_041496525.1 Dehalococcoidia bacterium | reverse complement strand
TGGCGAAGCTCAAGCCAGAAGAGCTGGCGGCCCGGCGGCAGGAGATCATAGAGGCCGCGCGCAACTGCTTCCTCCGCTCCGGCTTCCACCAGACGACCACTGACGAGATCTGCCGCGAGGCCTCAATCACGCCCGGTGGTCTCTATCACTACTTCGGCAGCAAAGAGGAGATCATCACCGCCGTGATCGAGTCTTCCGCCCACGCGGCTGTCTCCCGCATGCGCACGCTCATCGAGGACTCAGGGGACGCCCATTCGGCCTTTCGTGAGGTCGCCGCCTTCTTCTCTGAGACGATGCAGGACCCGGACATAGACAACGTGACGCGGTTGGAAGTGGAGATCTGGGCGGAGGCGCTGATTGACGACAACATGGCGGAGTACAGCCGCCGCGCCTGGGCGCTGCGGCAGCAATGGCTGGAAGCGCTCGTCCGCAGAGGGACGCAGGAAGGGGTCTACGGGACGGACAAGGTGGACCCGGCGGGCATGGCGAGCCTGCTGCTGGCGACATACGTTGGGCTGAGACTCGGCCGCCTCCTCTGGAAAGACACCTTTGACGTGAACGGCGCCATCAGCTCTCTCGCTCTCCTGCACGCGGGCCGGTTGCGCGCGGAGATCCCCGGCGTGCAGTTACCCGTCACCACAAGCTAAGCCACAGACGGCCTCATGAACGGCGTCAACCAGCGCCTCGGGCCGTTCATCGTGGTCCTGAAGGGGTTTGTCTCCCAGCTGAACCTCAAGTGCGGCTGAATGCTTAGCCTCCAACTCTGGGGCATCCACAGCGCCAGTAGTGGCCACCGGCAGGAACTGATGGCGGCCGCACATGAAGCGGGACCAAAGAGTGGTGGCAGGTCAGGCCAACTACGGCGTGCAGGTCACGAGGTAAAACGGGATGAACGCCAGAATGTCGGCCAGGCCTATCTTGTTGTCGGCGTTCAGATCGTAGCGGGGATTGTAGCGTCCGTCACCTGCCGCGGCGAGATACACAGGGACGTAGTGCAGAACGTCCGAAAGACCTACTTTCCGGTCGTCGTCGTTGTCCACCGGCCAGGCGTTGGTCCCGCAGGCCACATTAGCGTTCGTTCCCATGAAGATCTCGGCCGTAGTACTGAATCCGTCGCAGTCGGGGTCGCCGGGAACAACTGACCAGGGTGGGATGATGCCATTGGGACAGTTTGGCGTCGGGCTGGCCGTAGGCGTCGGCGTCGGGCTGGGCGTGGGCGTCGGCGATGGGCTGGGCGTAGGGGTCGGCGACGGACTGGCCGTGGGCGTCGGCGTTGGGCTGGGCGTGGGCGTCGGTGATGGGCTGGGCGTAGGGGTCGGCGACGGACTGGCCGTGGGCGTCGGCGTCGGGCTGGGCGTCGGCGTTGGGCTGGGGGTGGGCGTGGGCGTTGGGCTTGGCGTGGGCGTCGGCGATGGGCTGGGCGTTGGCGTCGGACTGGCCGTAGGGGTCGGCGATGGGCTGGCCGTGGGTGAGGTCGACGGTGACGGCGTCGGCGTTGGTGCGCAGATGGAGCCGGTGACAAGCGTAGGGACCAGGCAGTTCGCCCGCGGGCTGCCGATGCCCGTCACAAGATCATATCCGGGACTGGCCGTGCAGAAGCTGCCGCAGTTCCCGTTGGTGCCGGAGACGATGTCCCGGTAATTGGCCTGGTACGCGGCCCCTGTCGCCGCGTTATAAAGCGGTGAGCTGCCCAGGTTATTGCTGGACAGCCCTGAACTGCGCGATTCGTCGGCCAGCGCCACCAGCGCGGCCCATTGCGGGGAGCCGGCGCTCGTGCCTCCCACCTGCAGCCAGCCCGTCTGGTTCAGGTACGGCGTGGTGTCGTACACCGCGAAGCCGGTAGAGGGGTTCGCATCGTAGGAGACGTCCGGAACGCCGCGGCTGCCGGCGGTGTTGAGTATCGGGTAGCTGGACTGATAGCCAGGCTCCGGCTCGAAGGCGCTGACGCCTCCGCCTGACCCACTCCAGGCTGTCTCAGCACCGGTCAGGACGCCGGAGCTGTTCAGCGGCAACGTGGTGCCTCCCACGGCCACAACGTAAGGCGATGTGGACGGATAGATGACGCCGGCCCCGCCATCGCCGGAGGCCGCCGTGAAGGTCACACCGCTGACGTTGAAATGGTGGTCAATAGTGGACTCGGAGATGTCTTCGCTGCCGCCCCAGCTCATGGAGACTACCTTGGCGCCTCCGCTCACAGCCACGTCAACGGCGCCGAACATATTGGTGTCGTTGTTGTCCCGGCTCTCAACCAGCAGGATGTCGGCGCTTGGGGCGATGCCATGGGCCCACTGCACGTCCAGCGATGTCTCCAGCGCCCAGCCTCCGTCCGTGACCGGTTTGCTCTGTGCGTAAACCTTCTGAAAGCAGGGGTGCGGCCCCTGGGCGACAGTGCATGACGGCGTGTTCGGCAGGCCGTTCATGGTGGGCAGCCCGGTGCTGTTTATGAAGAACAGCAGATCGCCGGCAGCCGTTGGGTCGTCGTACGCGTCGACGATGCCGATGATCTGGCCGGAGCCCTGCTGGCTCAACTGGTCGAAGCCGTAGGCGTGGCGGACCTGGCTCGGCGTGTAGCCCACCAGCGTCGGGTTCGTGGTCAACGGGATGCCCTTCTGGTCGCGGCCATGCGCCTTCACCAGGAGAGGGTGGTGTGCGACGCCCGCAGCGTGAGGCCCCGGGTCGACGTCCTGGACTTCTCCGCCACTGTCCTCAGCGAAAGTCACGCCGCCGGCGCCGCCGCTCCAGGCCAGCAGAACGGTGACCACCACTAGCGCCACAAGAACAGCAATTCGGCTCATGTCTTATCGGCAACTCTCCAGCGGACGCAACTCCGGGGCCCGCTGAGATTCTCAGGCGACGAAACCGCCGCCTGGATGTATTATAGCCGCCCGGCGGCCCCTCAACCCGGGCACGAGAGTGAATACTCGCCCACTGCCGCCAGTCCGGCGACAACCCCAGTCGGCGCGTCGCGATGATGTTGCGCGGCACCTGGCTCGTCCCGCCCGCGATCGTAGATGCTGCGCTACGGCGTACAGGTTGTGAGGTAGAACGGGATGTACGTCAGAATGTCCGCCAGGCCTATCTTGTTGTCGGCGTTCAGGTCGTAGCGGCGGTTGTACGGCGGCATGGGACCCGTCGTGAGGTACACAGGGATATATGAAAGGACATCCGCGAGGCCGGCCTTTCGGTCGTCGTTGATGTCCACCGGCCACGGCGAAAGCGGCTCGCTGAAGGCCGGCCCCCGCTCGTCGTTCGCAGCCGGGGTCGCAGGACAGTGGCGCGTAGCGTCTGTGCCCATAAACGTCTCTCTGGCAGCATTGAAGCCATCGCAGTCCAGGTCATTGGCCGGTACCACCCACGGCGGCAAGTTCTGTGCGGGGTTGGGCCAGCGTATGCAGTTGTCGTGGCCGTCGTGGTAGCCGTCGGCGTCCGTGTCCGGCGGCGGCGCGCCACCCCCCTCCTGCGGGTCCACCGGCCCGGCGGCCTCGCGCCCGAAGGCAGGCGCCGCGCGGAAGTTGTACACCAGGCTCGGCCAGTCCGCGTAGCCGGCCAGGGCGGTCAACTGGCCCCCGTTCGCGTTCGAATTGCACTGGAACGGAGTCGCCGCCGGTGGATCGTTGATGGGAGCGGAGACAAGTATGGGAACCGGGTCCACCAGGCCGCTATTGTTCCAGTCTATCCCGCCCGCGGCAGGGACGACCACGAAATGGCACTGCGTATCCGGATCGGCGGCGTCGATGAGGCCGTCGGGCACCGGCTCGTTATCCGCGCCGTCTGACTCATTCCAGCAGGCTGTGTCGGCCGGGTAGTAGCCGTTAGCAGGGGGCGGGAGCTTCACCTGGCCAAGGTCAATCTGCCCGTTGCCACCGTTGTCCATGCCATCGTAGCACGTGCCTATGCCGCCGTTGGGTGCTACGGCATTGTCCTCAACGCTGTTCGTCGCACCCTCGAATGGGAATCGCGTGTAGGCGGTGTTCGGCCAGTTGCTGGGGACCGCAGCCGGCTTCTGGCAGTCAATCCCCATGGGCTCGGAGAGCCCCAGGCCCGGCGGCGTGCGCTCGTCCAGCGTCGGCAGGTTGCCGCTGACGCACGGCGCCGGGGGCAGGGCCACCCGGGAGTAGTCCAGCGGCCGCCCGGTCGCCTGGCCGTCAGGCGTCCACGGGAACTGGAACGTGTAGTTCATCACGCTCAGGTAGTCGGGCTTGTAGTTATCGGGGCAGTTGAAGAACCAGCCGCCGGGGGCGATGGTCCCACCGTGGCAGAGCTGGAAGTTGTGGCCCAGCTCATGCATGAATACGCCCGCGTACTCTTCCGGGCCAGGCTTCCAGGCCCCGAGCGACATGTAGAAGTCGCTGCCCGGCTCCTGGCCGCAACCGGAACTGTTGTTATCGATCGGGGACTGCCGGTCCGTGGATAGGGCGTAGTGGAAGAGCCACTGCTTGGTGGCGATGGTGGCGGCGTTGGGCCGTTCGAGCGCGGTGCCGAAGTGGGCAGCCCTGACCATTTCGAATGAGGAGTCCCCGGGCACTTTGCCATCGCCGTCAATGCAGGGCTTGGGACCGGCGCCGCCGTTGCAGTTCGGGTCGTTGTTGTCTACCTTGCCATCGCCGTCATCGTCCAGGCCGTTGTTGCAGTTCTCAGAGGAGAAGTCCAGGAACTTGGCGTGGGCAAGCGCCTCATCCACGATAACGTGGAGGTTGACGCCGATGCAGTCAGGGTCAGGCGGGTTCTCGCCCAGATCGTTGTAGTCAAAGTCTCCGTTCAAGTCCACGCCGCCGTCCGCCTTGCCGTCCACAGCGTTATCTATGTGGTCGTTGCAGGTGCCGTGCTTGCCGTCCTCGTCACGGGTCTGGTCGTAGCTGAGTCCGTTGAGCGGGTTGTTGTCGGTGTGGCAATCGGCGTCTCCCATATCAGCGGTGCCGTCGTTGGTGTTGTCGATGCCATCGGAGCAGGTGCCCTTGCCGTCTTCGTTGCGGCCCGGGTTGAGCACCGGCGCGTCCTTGAACGCCTTGACCACGCTGCAACCGGGGTCCGGCGGGTACTCGCCCAGGTCCGTGTAGTCGCCGTCCTGATTGATGTCCTTGCCGGTGTCGGTCTTGCCGTTGCTGTCGTTGTCGATACCGTCTTCGCAGGAGTAGACGCCGGTAGCGCCGCCCTCGATGATGCCGCCCAGGGGCTTGTGGTTATGGCAATCGGGGTCCGCTCCGTCCACCAGAAAGTCCACGCCGCCGTTGTCCATGCCGTCCGTGCAAGAGTGTGAGACACCGTCTTCCACAAGGGTGGGATCATAGCTCGCAGCATTGCCGGTATCTCCGTCCGTGTGGCAATCGGTGTCGTTCGTGTCAGCGCCGTCGTTGTTCCCGTTGTCTACGCCGTCTGAGCAGGTGGGATCCTCCTGGCAGTCTGAGGGCAGCCCCGCCGGGACGTCTGCGGGGACGGCGCAGTCCAAATAGTCCACCTCAACGAATACGTCGGGCCGGTCCGCGTTCGCATCGCACGTGCCGTCCGGGGGCACGTTCAGGTCGAAGCTGAAAGCTACGTTGTTGTTCTTGTCCGGCACGCGGCAACTGTTCTCCCACTTGTCCTGGATGCCGTCTTTATCGGTATCAGTAACCACCTCATTGCCGCCGCCGCCGCCGACTATGCCTCCGCAAACGCCAAGGGCACAGCCGCCGGCGGGCCCGCCGATCGTACCTCCCGCTGCCCAGCCGCCGGGACCAATCGACGATCCTCCAAGGCTAGCGATGGGCTTGGACGGGCCGTACGAACTCGCATCGCCCGCGCCCACCAGCCGCTCGTATGCCGGATACACCCACAGCACTTCCGCTGAAGTGCCGTCGTGCGCATCCAGCATCACTTCGCCCGTGCTCGTGCTGCGGTAAGCGGGGACCGTGGACGTGAGTGTGCCCCACGTCCCGCCCTCCGGGTCCGGGTCAGCCGCCAGCGCTCGCTTGCTGTATGTGTACGTCCCACCGCTCAGGATGGCTGTGAAGTACCCGGCGCCATAGGGAGCGATCGCCATCGCCCGGAAGGTGACATCGCCGCTGTCCAACACGTCCGGCTCGCTCACGGCCGTAATGGAGATGTCGCCCACCGGCGGGCCGGAGAACCAGAGGTCGCCGGCCGCGACAACCTTTGTCGGGGAAGGCATGAGGCCGCTGTAGACGCCGCCGCCGCTAAGACCGCTGCCGGTTACGGCCCAGGCCGGCGTCCCGCTCGCGTTCATGCTCGCGGCACCGATGGCGGTCACCGTGCCCGCGCTGCCGGGTAGCGTATCGCCCACGGCCACCACTTTCTCGATAGTCGCTCCTGTGGCCCGCCATATGGTCGCCACTCCCGAGCGGGTGGCGCTGAACAGCACTCGCGTATTGTTCGCGTCCAGCAGCTCCGGCTTACCAAACGTGCTGCCAATCGGCGTAGTAGCCCCTTCGCGAACCACTAGCACCGGCATCGGAGCCAGCGGCGGGCGCACCCACAGCGCCCACTGACCTGCGGTGGCCAATCTCGCCTGGAACACCACGTCTCCATTGTCATTCTCCAGGGGACTGCTGGAGGGCAGAGTGCCCGCCGGGAAACAGACGCCGAGAGCCTGGGGCGCGAACGGCGGCGGCGCCTCGTCCCCGTCCGCGGCCACCACGGAGGAGGGGCCGCCGGCAAGGCTGTCCCTGAGGATTGTGCAGGGCAACTGATCAGACGTGGCTGCGAACGCCACTGCGCCGCCCGCGTTCACCTGCGGCCTGCTGAAGTCCTTGAGGGTGATGGCTCCGCCCGCGCGGAACATGGTGGGGGACAGCGTGACCGAGTCCCCTTGCAGGGCCACCGTCACAGGTGGGGTACCCGTGGCGCTGGCAACGTCCTCACGGATGACGGCCGGCAGACACGCCAACGCCGCGGCCGCGACCAGGACGAGCGCCCGTGCCAGCCCCGGAGGCAGGCTAAGGGGCACCCGCCCGATAAAGGCCACCGGGCCGAGGAGCCGCGCCGAGAGCTTTGTCCGCAAAGCTCACCCCCAAGTGCCTGCGGACTAAGGGGAGGCGGCTGAGGCCGTCTCCCCTCCGAAAGGCGGCCTAATTATAAAGCTGCCGCGTGGCTTGTCAATAGTTCTAACGTTTTCGCTACTGGTTCGGCGGCTTCCAGATTCACGCCGGCAGTTGGCAGAGGCTATAGTGCTCCGGCGCTCAGGCCGCAAACAGACGCGCGCGGCCAGCCACGACCGCTAGTCGCGCGGAAGGCCGAGGCCGCGCCTCAATTGATAGATGGGGTGTGGTTCCATTTCCGGCCAGTACGCGTTCCGTCGGACGATGCCTGACCGTGAGCTACCGCCAGTCGACGGCGACGACCTGGACCGGCTCAGAGATGCCCTTGAGGCTGACCGTTCGGGCCTCGGAAGTAGCGAACCCGCCTGAAGCGCCCGCAAGAGTCTGCTCGCTGGCCAGGATCTCCCCACCGTTTCCCAGGGCGGCGATCCGCGCTGCCTCGTGGATGCCCTTACCGCTGTAGTCACGCCCCCTGCGAGTTGCCTCAGCCACGTGGAGGCCAATGCGGACCTGTGGGGCAAAGCCGTGGGCAGTGCGGTGTTCGGCGAGCGTACGCTGAATGTTGACGGCGCACTCAATCGCGGAGCCCGAGTCGGGAAAAGCGAAAAAGAAGCCGTCTCCGGCTTGCTTGACTTCTTCTCCTCGATGCTCGGCAAGGAGAGACCTCATGGTCTGATCGTGCCACCTCAGGAGGGCTTCCCACGCTTCGTCACCGATGGCCTCGACCAGGTTCGTGGACTTGACGATGTCGGTGAACATGAACGTCCGGGTGGCGCGCCCGCTCTCCGCCGGAGTGGCGGCGCTGACGGGGGCGTACTCTTCGAGGAGTTCAGCAGCTCGCCGCGCGTCTGGAGCGGCGCCGAGGCGCTCGAAAGTAGACTTCGCCGCGTGAAGTTCTGACCTCGCAGACTCGCGGTCGCCCTGGGCGACATAGGCGGCTGCGAGGAGCATGCGGGCCCTCAAGTTCGTCGCCCCAGTGGGCTGCTCTGATAGCGACACGTCGGGCGTGTAGCTGGGCCAGGTAGCTCCGGGCAGACTCGGCCACTCCTCTGTCTAGTCGTTCGACGAGACGGCGCCACTCAAAGTCGTTGATCTTATCA
>JBGQEU010000041.1:0-8211 GCA_041496525.1 Dehalococcoidia bacterium | reverse complement strand
GGCGCCAAGCGGCCCGACTTCGACCTCCTGGTCGGCGATGCCGAAGACCTCCCCTTCCACGACTCCACGTTCGATGCCATCTTCGCCTCCGAGGTGCTGGAGCACATCCACCACCCGGAGAAGCTCTTCGCGGAGGTCAGGCGGTGTTTGAAACCCGCCGGTTACGCGCTTGTCGTCGTACCACGGGAGACGCCGCTCTTCAAGTTCCTCTGGTTCTTCTGGACAAAGTTCGGCAAGGGCCGCGTGTGGAACCACGCGCACGTCCAGGACTTCCAAAAGGATTCCCTGGACACGCTGGTCACGGACGCCGGGTTTGTCGTCGTCGACGACCGGCTCTTCCTGGCCGGCATGATCCGCGCCGTTAAGATCTCGCCCGCTTAGCGCGCTTCGGCCGCCGTCGCCCCAATGCACCTACGCGGACATGCCAGAGCAGGCGTAGTGTGTGCACCAGGAAGTCCCTCCCCTGCGACATCGTTGCCTTGCTGACACCGCCCGCCCGCGGCGCGAATCGCAGCGGCACTTCCGCAACATGCCGCGATCCGCTCCGGATGAGGACATCCAGCAGAATCTTGAACCCGATCGGACGCAGGGCCGTCTCGCCAAGCAGCGAGCGCCGCACGAGGAAGTAACCGGAGAGCGGATCCGTGACGCCCCAGAGCTGCTCCGGGAACAGCAGCTTCACCAGCCACTTCGCCGCCCACGAGATCACCTTCCGGCTGAGGCCGCTCAGCCCCGCGTCGCTCCCGCCCTTTACGTTCCGGCTGGCGATGACGATGTCGGCGCCGGAGCCCTCCGCTTTCGCGAGCATGGCGACGATGAGTTCCGGCGGGTGCTGTAGGTCGGCGTCCATTATGCAGACGTAACGGCCGTCCGCCGCCCGCATCCCCTCCAGCGCAGCCGTCGAGAGGCCGCCAGTCCGCCGTCTGCCCTCGCGGTGGATCAGCCGCACGGCCAAACCCTTGTCCTTGCCCAGCCGCTCGACCAGCTCCGGCGTGGCGTCGTCGCTGTCGTCTACGAAGATGATGTCTGAGGGGACGTCCGCCAGTAGCTCCGATAGTGCATTCAGCAGCAGGGGCACTGTCGCCTCCTCGTTCCGCGTGGGGATCACCACCGACAGCGCCAGCCCCTCGTCCGCGGTCTTCTTCCGCGACGCCGGCATCTATCGACCGCCTTCGCGTACGTGCGCGGTCATCCGTGCACCTGATACCCCCGCGTCTGGGCAGCGCGGAAGGAAGGCTGAACGGGGCGGCGCTAGAACTGGACCCACGTAAGATCCAGATAGTGGCTCATCTCGAACTGGTGAATCCAGAGGACGCCCCAGAGGTTACCCACGACGCTGAGGACAATGAAGAGCTTGTGGTGCCACTTCAGGTCCGTCCCCATCCCTTTCATCGTCAGCAAGAAGAGAAACGGCATGAAGTCCAGGCTGAACCGGTAGCCGAACTGCGAGAAGCCGGTGCCGGCGAACGAGCCGAGCATGAGGGCGATAGGCAGAATCGCCGACCAGCAGGCAAGGATGAACTTGTCGTGGCGGCCGAAGTAGATCGCGAACGGGATCATGAAGAAGAACGGGAACAGGTTGATCTGGCTCGGAATGTCGAATGTGATCCAGTCCCACCCGTACAGGCCGCCCACCTGCCGCAGCATGATGAAGGAACATGTGACCGCCAGCAGCACGCCTCCGAAGACGATCGCCAGCTTGTCCTTGACGCCAGCGAAGAACGCATACAGCAGCGCCGGGCTGGTGAACCAGATCGCCGTGCCCGCCCAGGATGGCAGGATGTACGGCGCCTCTTTCTTGAGAATAGGCATGAATTCGAACATCGCCTGTGTGTGCCGCGGAATGTACCGGTAATCGAAAGGCCCGTGGTTGAACCACGGCTGCGCCAGCACGCGCTCCGGCAGCCTGTGCTGGCTGGCATCGAGCGGTGTGCTGAACCGCATATAGTTGTAGATGAAGCTCAGGACGACAAAGAAGCCCAGGCCGATTCCCAGCCGGAGCAGCGGCTCCGGGTTCACCCGCTTCCACAGGGGCTTGCCTTCCTCGGCCGGGAGCAGCCACCGATCGGACAACATGATCACGAAGAACGGCAGCGCCAGGATCGTCGGCTGCCGCGTCCAGTAGGCTGCCCCCAGGCATAAGCCGGCCACCAGCGGCCATTTCTTGACCAGCGTGGCGTAGATGGCGAAGAAGACGAACAGCACCGCCACCGTGTGCGAGAAGAACCAGACGCCGCCGTCGGTGGCCGCATAGAAGTAGACAGTGCCGAACACGAGCAGCACCGTGAACCAGAACTGGGCCGACAGCTTCGCCCGCAGGCTCGAGACGACGGCCGTGACCGTCGAGGCGTTGATCGCCCCGATGACGACCGAAACCAGGGTCTGGTTCAGCGCCAGCCCGTACAAGAGGACGCCGGGGAGCATGATGATGGCCGGCCACGGCGGCGGGATAACGTAGTACCGCCCATCGATGATAATCAGCTCGAGATACGGCACGTCTTCGGGGAAATAGATGCGACCGTGCAAGAACGCATCCCCTAACCGCACAAAGTTGTTGTATGGCGTGGCATCCGGGCTCAG
Organism: Dehalococcoidia bacterium; assembly: GCA_041496525.1. Classification (GTDB taxonomy): domain Bacteria; phylum Chloroflexota; class Dehalococcoidia; order SM23-28-2; family RBG-16-64-32; genus JBGQEU01. The sequence goes on along the minus strand of JBGQEU010000041.1, from coordinate 5,631 downwards.
CGCACGGTAGATCAAGAACGTGGCGACGAAGAAGGCCGTAGCCAGGATCCAGGTGCGGTAGCGGACGATCGCGCTCTTCAGCGCGGCCGGCCAAAGACCCTCCCACAGCGCGATCGCTCTCTCGCGCATAGTCCCTTCAGCCATGCGTCCTCTGCATCACGCGATATTCAGCGCCAAGGGGACACCAAGCACCCGATGTATCGCCTCCATGCCTGCTTAGAATAAGCCAGCAGGCGGTGGCCGTCGATAAGGCTTGGTCTGGGCGCAGGTCGCGCGCAGGGAAGGTTAACTGGAATGGGATCAGAGTGAACTCTCAGTGAATACCCGGTTGGGGGTGAGGAAAGCGCTTGACGCCTCTTCGCGAATACCGGTAATGTACTTCTAGAGTAACTTGCCGAGTTGCTCCACGAGCCAGCCCAAAACGGAGGGGCAAGGGCCAGACAAAGGCCTATCAAAGAGGAGGCTGGCTGTGGAGAAAAGCATACCGTTCGCAAACCCTGCGTGCCTGCCTTCCGGCGATGGCCCAACAATCGCTCCCCGGAGGCAGCGCTATGGATGATCAACAAAAGGCGCAGGCGGGCCGGCGCAAGTGGTCGCCTGTTCTGCTGTTGCTGGTCGTGGTGGCCGGCTTCCTGTATTTGGGTACCGGCTACTCCGCTCCGGGAAACGTCCACGCGGCGGTCTACTCGTGGGCCGCGCAGAACCCCGGGCAAGACATCCCCATCCTTGTCCAGACCAGCGACTCCGCCTCGGTTTCCGATTTCATATCGTCGTCCGGCGGCGCCGTCCGCCGGCAGTTCAGCATCATACCCGCAATCGAGGCGCAGGTGCCCGCATCCCTCGTCTCAACCCTGGCCGGGCAGCACGGCGTCGACTGGATCAGCCTGGATGCGCCGATTATCGCCACGGACACCGCTGTCCCAACCGGCAACCTGGCTACCACCTACCCCTACTCCGTTGGCGCGGACGATGCCTGGGCTGCGGGCGCCACAGGCAACGGCGTCGGCGTCGCCATAGTCGATACCGGCATCTCTCCAACCAGCCACCCCGACTTCCTGGACGGCAGCAACTCGCGTGTGATCACCCAGGTGGCCGTCGACCCCAACGCCAGCGGCGTGGCCGACGGCTACGGTCATGGCACCCACGTCGCCGGTATCGTCGGCGGCGACGGCAGACTGCTGAACGGAAAGTACATCGGTATCGCGCCGCGCTCCGGTCTCATCAATGTCAAGGTCGCTGACGATCAAGGCAACAGCTCTGTCGGCGACGTTATCGCGGGCCTGCAGTGGGTATACAACAACAGGACACAGTACAACATCCGGGTGGTGAACCTGTCGCTGCACTCCTCGGTGGCGCAAGGCTATCAGGTGGACCCGCTGGACGCCGCCGTGGAGGCGTTGTGGTTCAACAACGTATTCGTCGTCGTCGCCGCCGGCAACCTGGGAACGGCCCCCGATGCCGTCAGCTACCCGCCGGCTAACGACCCCTTCGTCATGACCGTGGGCGCCATCGACGACCAGGGCACCCGCGACTTCGGTGACGACACAGTCACAACCTGGTCCAGCCAGGGCGTCACGCAGGACGGCTTCCCGAAGCCGGACTTGTCGACACCGGGCCGGAATATCGTCTCCGTCGCGGAACCTGACAGCATCCTCTTCAACAGCTACCCGGACCGGGTGGTTGACAACTACTACTTCCGGCTTAGCGGTACATCTATGTCCGCGGGCGTTATGTCCGGCGTGGCCGCCCTCGTGCTGGAACGCCACCACGACTGGACTCCGGGTCAGCTGAAGTGCACTCTCGTGAGCACGGCGCGGCCTCTGTCACTAACAGCCGGCTTCTTCGTACCCAGCGCCGGCGCGGCGGCGAACCAGTCCGTTCCCACCTGCAACTCCACCGCGTTCTCGGCCCCCAGTCGGCTGCTCGGCCCCGTGATGAAGGCGGCCGCCATCGCTTATGTCGTCGGGTCCCCCAAACAGTCTGACTTCGCGAACGCGATCAACCTCAGCCCTCCCGGCGCCTGGGGCGGAAACGGTACCACCCTCAGCAACATCGATTGGTCCGCCATCAAGTGGGACGCCATCAAGTGGAGCGCCATCAAGTGGGACGCCATCAAGTGGGACACCATCAAGTGGGACGCCATCAAGTGGGACGCCATCAAGTGGGACACAGTCTCCTCCGACGGCGTGAACTTCAGCGCCATCAAGTGGGATGCCATCAAGTGGTCGGCGATCCAGTTGGACGCCATCAAGTGGTCGGCGATCCAGTTGGACGCCATCAAGTGGGACGCCATTAAGTGGGACTTCGTCACCGATAACTAGCCCTTGCCAGGATAAGTACGAGAAGACGTAATGCGAACACTTAGGGTGACAGCACCGGCGGGCTTCATTGCCCAGTGGAGGCGCACGGTAGCAACCGCTACGAAAGCGCGGCAGACGCAGCGTCACGCCACGGAGCCGCCGCATCAGGCCCCTGGCCTGGGGTTGGCGCTCCACATGCTGGTGGCGATGGTATCGCTGCTCGGCGGGGCGCTGGTGGTCCGGGGCGTACTGGCCCAGCAGCCGATAGACTTGCCGGCTACTGCGGTCCTGGTGGCGCTGGCGGTCGCCGCCGAGCGATCAGACCTCAGCCTGTACGGCAACAGCCGGGTATCGCTGGCGTTCGTGCCCATCTTTGCCGCCCTGGTGCTGGGCGGAATGACCGGCCTGGCGATCGTGGTGCCGCTGGCCGTGCTCGCTTCGTCCCTCGGACGGCCCCTGTACAAGACCGCGTTCAACTTCGGCAGCCTGATGGCTGCGGGGGCGGCTTCGGTGGCCGTATTGTCATCCTTCGGCAGTCAGGACTACAGCCACGATTGGCCGCGGCTCCTGGGGCCGGTGGTGCTGGCCGGAGCCGCCAACTTCGTGGTAAACAGCGTCCTGGTGGCCAGCGCCATCGCCTTTAGCAGCCGCTCCAGCATCCGCGAGGTGTGGCGCGAGCACTTCATGTGGTTGTGGCCCCACTACATACTGCTGGCAGTCCTCGGCGCGGCGATCGTGGCGGCATACGAGACCATGGGAATATGGGGGATCGCCGTCTTCCTGGCGCCGCCACTGATGATGCGCCTGTCCATAAAGCAGTACCTGGATCGGACCACCAAGAGTGTCGTAGAGCTACGCGCCACCCACGGCCAGCTGCAGTCTGCGCACGAACAGCTAACAGCGGCGATGGCCAACCTGGGCAAGGCCTACGATGGCACGCTGCGCTCCCTCGTGGCGGCGCTTGACGCCCGGGACAGTGAAACGGCGGGGCATTCCGAACGAGTCGCCGACCTCACGATGGCGATCGCTGCGGAGATGGGTATCCCGCAGGACACCGAACAGTGGCGGTACATCTCCTGGGGGGCGCTCCTGCACGACGTCGGCAAGATCGCCATCCCCGATGAGATCCTGCGCAAGCCCGGCGGGCTGACCGAGTCAGAATGGGAGGCAATGCGCGGCCACCCGCGCTCAGGCTGGGAGATCCTGCAATCGGTGGACTTCCTGGCACCGGCCGCGGAGATCGTGCTGGCACACCACGAACGCTTCGACGGACAGGGCTATCCTCACAGGCTGGCGGGCGACCATGTGCCGCTGGGGGCGCGCATCTTCATGATCGCCGATGCTTTTGACGCGATGACGTCAGACCGGACCTATCGGGCGGCGCGGCCGGCCGAGGAGGCGCTGGCAGAGATCCTGCGCAACAGCGGCACGCAATTCGACCCGGCAGCCGTAAGGGCTTTCCTGACCGTCTACCAGCAGCGCTTCGTGGGGACGGTGCACCACAGGCACCTTCACGGCGACGAGTCCAAACACACCACGAAACTCAGCGAAACCTTGAAACTGGCGATCATCGAGGCCGCTGGACTGGATAAGTGATCATGAGCGGGAAGACTGACCTCAAGCTCCTGATCGCCGGCGTGGTGTTGCTGGCCGCCGTGCTGCTGGTCCGGGCTGGTCTCGTCTGGGGAGACGAGAACGGCCCGCTCCTGGTATCTCTGGTGGCCCTGGCGGTCGTGAGCGAGGCGTTCGATTTCGCGCCGTTCCCGAGCTACCGTATCTCGATGTCCATCGCCCTCATCCTGACAGCTGCCGTGTTGAGCGGCTTGCCCGGAATCGCCGTCGTCTCGCTGGCGACGGCCGCCGCTGACCACGTATGGCACCGGAAGCCCCTATTCAAGTCCGTCTTCAACGCGGGAGTGCTGGTGATTGCTGGTGCGGCCTTCGTGGGAGTCCTGGAGGCCTTCTCGCCCGTGTACGACTCGGGCGATTGGCTGGCCATGGTGGGGCCCGTCATCGCCGGCGGCGTCGCGGTATTCGCCGTCAACTCGGGACTCGTCGCCCTGGCGATGGCCCTAGACACCGGAGACGACCCGGTCCGGGTCTGGAGCCGCAACTTCCGGTGGATACTGCCTCATTACGTGCTCATCAGCGTCCTGGCGCTGTTCGTAGCCATCGCATACGACCGCTGGGAGCTGGGCGGGCTGGCCCTCCTCCTGGCCCCGCTGGCGATGTCCTGGCTGGCGCTAAAGCAGTACGCCGACCGGGCCTCCGACGCCGGCCGGATCGCCCCCGGGCCCTCAAAACCGTAGGCCGGGCGAGCTTCCCGAAACCGCCTGCAGCGCCGCCGATCCGTCTACCTGCGTAAACGCTGGCCATATCGCCGAAACGATCTTGCTCCCCATTCCTCGCATATCGACATCGACTTCTTAACCCGCATGCCTTCGGTAAATTCGCCTGTTATCCTTGCCGTCTATATCATTGGCGCAGGCGGCGAATAGCGCGAACCCCGCCAGTCTGGCTACGCAGTCATCGCATCGGGAGGTAGACATTCGGACGTGGTTTTGGAACCGCAGGAGGGACCGGCACGGACGCCGGCGTCACGCGGCGCCCGCGTCTCGACAGTCTCGCCTCTTGCTTTACCGGCTCCTACTCATCGGCGTAATCGCCGTGCTGGTGATAGCTTTGGCCGCTCTGAGTTCGAACGGCCGCGATCTGACATTTGGGCATCCCGCTGCCGCCTCGCTCTCCGGCACCCCACCACCGACGCCGCCTCCAACGCCGACGGCGACCGCGGCAATTGGGCCATCGCCGCCGCCGGGAACGGTAGACCTGAGCGTCAGCAAGACCGGCTCCCCCAACCCCGTTTCTCCAGGCAGCAACCTGGCGTACACCGTCACAGTCAACAACGCGGGCCCCGCCACGGCCGACGGGGTGGTAGCGACGGACATTTTGCCTGGCGGTGTCACCTTCCTTTCCGCCTCGCCAAGCCAGGGTTCCTGCTCCCTTGTCTCCTGCAACCTGGGAAGCCTCGCCCGGGGCGCCAGTGCCACGATCACCCTCGTTGTGCGGGTAAACCAGAGCACGAGTGGCACACTCACCAACACGGCCTGCGCGTCCACTACGTCCAACGAGCCGAACCTGACGAACAACTGTGACACGACGACGACCAACGTGCCGACGCCGACGCTGCCGCCGGAAGTGGACATCGTCGTCCACAAGATCGGCGCCCCGAACCCGGTGGTCGCCGGCAACACACTGTCCTACTTCATTACGGTCACCAACCTGGGCCCGTCGACAGCCAACGGCGTAGTTGCTGTGGACTCGCTCCCCT
>JBGQEU010000040.1:0-8241 GCA_041496525.1 Dehalococcoidia bacterium | reverse complement strand
CCGGGGCCGTCGACAAGTTCCACGGGCAGACCATCCCCTCCCAGGCCAAGGGGACGCTGCTCACCTTCCGCGAGCCCATCGGCGTCTGCGCCGCCATCACGCCGTGGAACTTCCCCATGGTGATCCTGGGATGGAAGCTGGCCCCCGCCCTGGCCATGGGCAACTCAGTTGTCGTGAAGCCGGCCGAGGTGACGCCGCTCACGGCCCTGGCCTTGGGCCGGCTGGCGCTGGAGGCCGGCCTGCCGGCGGGCGTGCTCAACATCGTGCCCGGCAAGGGTTCAGAGGCCGGAGAGGCGCTGGTCCGGCACCCGCTGGTGCGCAAGATCTCCTTCACGGGCTCCACCGAGGTGGGTACCCGCGTGATGCAGTTGGCGGCGGAAGGCATCAAGCGCGTGTCGCTGGAGCTGGGCGGGAAGTCGGCTGGGATCGTATTCGCCGACGCCGACCTCGACGTCTGCGTGGAGTCGTCCATCTTCGCCGCCTACGACAACGCCGGCCAGGACTGCTGCTCGCGCAGCCGCATCCTGGTGGAGCGGACGGCCTTCGATGAGTTCGTCGAGCGGTTCGTGGCCCGGGCGAAATCGCTGCGGGTGGGCGACACCGCCGACGAGTCCACGGAGATGGGCCCGCTGATCACGCCGGAGCATCGGGAGAGGGTGGAGGGCTACCTGGAGGTGGCCGAGGCCGAGGGTGCCACTCGTGTCTGCGGCGGCGAGCGGCCCGCCTCGGCGGGGAACTTCCTGACGCCGGCGGTCTTCGTGGATGTGCGCCCGGAGATGCGGATCATGCAAGAGGAGGTGTTCGGGCCGGTAGTGGCCATCGCCGCCTTTGACGGCGAAGAGGAGGCCGTGCGTCTGGCGAACGACTCCATCTACGGGCTATCCGGCTCTATCTGGACGCGGGACGTGGGCCGGGCGCTGCGGGTGGCGCGGGCGGTGGAGACCGGGATGCTGTCGGTCAACTCCTCGTCGTCGGTGCACATCGAGGCGCCGTTCGGCGGTGTCAAGCAGTCCGGGACCGGGCGCGAGCAGGGGATGGCTGCCCTCGAGCACTACTCGGAGTACAAGTCAGTGTTCATCGCCGAGGCCTGAACCGCGTTGCGGGCTGCCCTGCACAGCGGTTATACTCTGGGTATGAAAATCGCCATCTCGATACCGCAGGACGTTTTCGCACAGGCTGAACAGTTGGCCCGCCGATTGAAGAAGTCGCGCAGCCAGCTGTACAGCGAGGCGGTGGCTGAGTACACGGCTCGCCACTCGCCAGACGAGATGATCGAGGCGATCAACCAGGCGTACGCGGAACCAGACCCCGAGACCGACGCCTTTGTCGCCGCCGCCGCCCGGCAGACTCTAGAGCAGGTCGAATGGTAGTCGCCCAAGGCGATATTTTCTGGGCAGACCTGCCTGCTCCGAGCGGCTCGGAAGCCGGCTTCCGCCGCCCCATCGTCGTTGTCCAGGGCGACGTCTTTAACCAGAGTGCCCTCCGTACGGTCGTTTGCGTGCCACTAACCAGCAGGCTTGAGCGTGCGCGGTCGCCGGGAAACGTCTTGCTCCGGGCGAGGCTGACGGGTTTGCCGGGGGACTCGGTCGCGAGCATTCCCCAGATACTCGCCGTCGACAGGTCGCTGTTGACGGAAAGGACAGGTCATCTGGCGGAACGCGAATTGCGCCTCGTGATGGATGGGATCGATATCGTCCTGGGGCGCTGAATGCCCCCCGAGGTGCCGGCTGTAGGCTGATACAGCCTCTAGCGACTAAACGCCCGCGAACATTCGCCGAGGGGATGTCACGCCTGCGAGTGTCATCGCCATGGCCCGATGAAGGCCAGACTTAAGTCTGGCCTTCGGTTGCATCCCGCGCCAGGAGCTGGCGCGGCCGGACGCTACCGCGCCAGCAGGCCAGCGTCGATGACGAACTGCGAGCCGGTGACGAACCGTGCACGGTCGGACGCGAGGTAGAGGACCGCCTCCGCCACGTCCTCCGGCTCGATCCAGGGCACGGGCAGCAGGTTGCCGGCGGAACGCCCGGCGATCTCCTCCGGGGTGGCGCCCTCCAGCGCCGCCAGGCCGTCGTTCATCGGCGTGTTCACGCCCCCCGGATGAATGGAGACGACCCGGATGCCGTAGGGCGCTAGCTCGATGGCCCACGACCGCGTCAGGCCGGTCAGTCCCCACTTCGACGCGGCGTAATGGCTGAGCCGGTTCATCCCGCGCAGCCCGGCCACCGACGAGTTGTTGATGATGACGCCAGAGCGCTGCCGCATCATGACCGGGATCACGCGCCGGGCCACCAGCCAGGCGCCCTTCAGGTTGATGTCGATCATCGTGTCCCACGCCTCTTCCGTCAGCTCGTGGGCCAGGCCGTAGGCGCAGATGCCGGCGTTGTTGAAGAGGATGTCGATGCGTCCGCACCCCGCGAGGGTGGCGTCGACGGCTGCCGTGATGGCGGCGTCGTCGCGCACGTCGCCCTCGAAGGTCAGGCAGTCCGGCCCGGCCTGGCGGCACTCGAGTTGCAGACTCCGCAGGTCGTCCCGGGAGCCCAGCGCATAGCCGGGATACGCCAGCGGTTTGGCCACGTCGAAGGCCGCGATGCGCGCACCGGCCCGGGCCAGGGCCAGCGCCGTGGCCCGGCCCTGGCCGTGCGCGGCGCCGGTGATGAACGCGACTTTGCCGGCGAATTCGCCCTTCCCCGGAAGGACCATCACGCTGCCCCTTCCGAGGGCGCTGCCTTCTCTATTCGATACGGCTCCAGGTAGTCGTCGAGGTCGACACCGAGGGCGTTGTTGAAGACGTTGGTCCCCACCATCATGGCGCCGAAGGCGGTGAGGGCCACGATCTGCTCGTCCGTGAAGAGGGCGGCGAGCTGCGCGTAGAGGCCATCGGGGACGCGACCGAACGGCTGAGCGAGGCACCGGCCAAACTGGACGACGGCCTTCTCGCGCTCGTCGAGGGCAAACTGGTCGGGGTCCTCGCCGGACTCGGTCAGGATGCGGCGGAAGTACGTCGAGCAGACAAGGCAGTCGTTTTCGCTGGAGATGGCGTGGGCGAAGAGGTTGGTCAGGCGCGGGCCGAGGAAGGGCTGCACGGTGTCGCGCAGCGGGTACCACTCCATGAGGGCGCGGAAGGCGGGCAGGGAATGGAGCAGGGTGCGTTTCATGTTGGTCATGCGGCCCTGTTCACGGACGACGTTATCGTGGGCGACGCGCTGGCCGGGCGTGGCTTCGGTGTACTCGACGGGGCGTATGCGCGGCATGACGTCGTATCCTTTCTGCGCGGCGGACGGCGCCGGGGCGTCAGCGGCCGGCACGCCCCTAGAATATACATCGCGTCGCCCCTATCGTGTGAAGGCGGATCTGTGCAGGTGATTGCCCTGGGGGCGGGTTCCGCGAGAGTAAGCACGCCGGTATGATAGGGTAGCACTGTAAAGGAGGAAGAGATGGGTCGCAAGGTTTACGTTATCGGGGTGGGGATGACCAAGTTCGAGAAGCCGGGGTCCAAGGCCTGGGACTACCCGGACATGGCGAAGGAGGCCGGGACGAAGGCGCTGGCCGACGCGGGCATCGACTACGGTCTCGTGGAGCAGGCCGCCGTCGGGTACGTGTACGGCGAGTCGACCTGCGGCCAGCGCGCCGTGTACCAGCTGGGGCTGACCGGCATCCCCGTCTACAACGTCAACAACAACTGCTCGACAGGATCAACCGCGCTGTTCCTGAGCAAGCAGCTCGTGGAGGGCGGCCTCGCCGACTGCGTGCTGGCCCTGGGGTTCGAGAAGATGGAGAAGGGGTCCCTCGGGGCCAAGTACATGGACCGCATCAACCCCATGGACCGGCACGTCGACGCCATGGTCAAGCTGCGCGGGTTCGAGGCCTCGCCGGTGGCGCCCCAGATCTTCGGCAACGCCGGCCGCGAGCACATGGAGCGGTACGGGACGAAGCCCGAGCAGTTCGCCAGGATCGGGCTGAAGAACCACCGCCATTCCGTGAACAACCCGTATTCGCAGTTCCAGGACGAGTACACGCTGGAGGCGATCCTGGCGGCGCCGATGGTGCACGCGCCGCTCACGAAGCTCCAGTGCTGCCCGACCTCCGACGGCGCGGCGGCGGCCGTGCTGGCCAGCGAAGAGTTCGTGCGCCGGCACTCGCTGCAGGCCAAGGCGGTGGAGATCATCGGGCAGGCGATGGTGACAGACACGACGGCGACGTTCGAGAGCAAGAGCTCGATCGCGCTCATCGGCAGCGAGATGTCGCGGCTGGCCGCGCAAAGAGTGTACGAGGAGACGGGCCTGGGGCCGGAGAACGTGGACGTCATCGAGCTGCACGACTGTTTCTCGACAAACGAACTGATCACCTACGAGGCATTGGGCCTCTGCCCGGAGGGACAGGGCGGGAAGCTCATTGACGAAGGGGCAGTGACCTACGGCGGGAAATGGGTCGTCAACCCGTCCGGCGGACTGATCTCCAAGGGCCACCCGCTGGGCGCTACCGGACTGGCCCAGTGCTCGGAGCTGTCCTGGCAACTCCGTGGGGAGGCCGGCGCGCGCCAGGTGGCGGGGGCGAAGGTGGCGTTGCAGCACAACATCGGGCTCGGTGGGGCCGTGGTCGTGACGATGTACCGGAAGGGCTTCCCCGCGTAAGAAGCGCCCTCCGGACGGAGAACGCCCCGAAGGCACCAAGGCACGAAGATTCTGATTGGATGAACTGCACGCCCGCGCCCGGAGGTCAAGTGTGGCTGTTCCGCCCGCGGTCTGTGATTGGCCCTTAGGCGTGCAGGGCCGCCATGAGCGGCAGGGCGTTCAGGAGCGCCTGGGCATACTCTGGATCATGGCGCTCGCCGTCGAGTTGTCTCATCAGCATCTGGCCCTGGCCCGGCGGGTCAATCAGGACGCGATCTTTTGGAACCCGATCGCGTTGCTGGCGGACCACGGACAGGTGGAGGGGATCGGCCAGGCGGGAGATCTTGACCGAGTGTGGTCCAGACTGGGCGCGCCAGAGCAACTTCAGGGAGACCAGCCCGCCGGGCGCCGCGGCGACGCGTCCCTCCGGCACAATCGTTATGGACGCCTGCTGACCCGCCGCCGGCACGATCAGCCGTCCGGGCGCCGGCCTCCCGGCGGCGGCGGTGTCCCAGCCGAGGCGGGTGGCCAGCCAACCCAGTAGCAGCAGCACCTGTGCGGGCACCTGACGGTTGGCGCCGCCTGCGTAGCCGACGGTGACGGCGCCGACCATCTCCGGGCGCCAGTCAGCCCCCGGCATTTCGCCGTGCTGAGCCAGGATTTGACGCCACGGGGCCAGCCGCTCCCAGTTCAAGTCGCCAAGGGGACAGCCGGCGGCATCTGGACATAACTGTGCCAGCCGCTGGAGCCCTGCTCGCCCGGTGAAGCTGGCTGAGTCGACAATGATCTTGTCCGCCATTTCGATCAATTGCTCGAACATGTGCCGCTCCCTCGGCAGCCGGCCAGGCCACCATACGTACACCGGCAGGTCCGGTACGAGGAGGGGGATGATGATGCTGTGCAGGTGATGGGCGGCCGGCCCGGAGATGCCGAGCGTCACCTCTTCGCAGCAGACCTGCTGCTCCAGCCCGGCGCTGACGTGACAGTGAGCGGCAAGCTGGGCATCGATGCGAGAGCGGCCGGCGGCCGGGTGGGCGATGACAATGAGCGCGCGCGAGGGGTGATGCCCGGCCAGCTCTGCGACGGTCCGGCTGGCCTGCTGCGCGGAGTCCTGGTCTTCGGCGTAGACCACCAGGTTGAGGAGGCTGGTGCGAATTGCAAAGCCTTCGCCGCCGGCCGGCTCGCCGGCCGCCTGGAATCGCAGTTTGGCCAGCTCCGCCTCTATCTGCGCCGTATCGACAGCGCGACCGGACCAGGTCAGCGTTTCGTTCTTGTCCGTTACAACCTCCGCCACTGCCGTCCGTCCGCCTCGATCAGGTCATCGGCCTGGCGCGGGCCCCAGGCGCCGGCCTCGTAGTTGGGGAAGTCCGGCGGCGGCAGGCTGCGCCAGCCGTCGAGGATGGAGTCCATGATCGTCCAGGCTGCCTCCACCTCGTCCGCGCGGGTGAAGAGGGTGGCGTCACCGCGCATGGCGTCCAGCAGGAGGGTCTCGTAGGCGGACGGCGCCTGCACGAGGAAGGAAGCGCCGTACAGGAAGTCCATGTTGGCGGGGCGAATGCGGAGAGGGGACCCGGGGACCTTCGTCAGGAACTTCAGAGTTATCCCTTCGTTCGGCTGGATGCGGATGGTGAGGACGTTCGGTTCCAGGCCGGAAATATCAACGAAGTCCCGGAAGAGGAGGTGGGGCGCGCGCTTGAAATGCACTGCTATCTCTGTGCTGCGCTTGGGCAGCCTCTTGCCGGTCCGCAGATAGAAGGGGACATCGGCCCAGCGCCAGCTATCGACGAACAGGCGCATGGCCACGAACGTCTCCGTCCTGGACTTGCCTTTGACTCCTGGCTCCTGCCGGTAGGCGGCGACTTCCTCGCCGGATATCCAGCCGGGCCCGTACTGGCCGCGGGCTGTGGCGACGCGCACCTCGCCGGCCCCGAGAGGTCGTATGGCATGCAACACCTTGACCTTCTCGTTGCGTACGGAGCGCCCGTTGAAGGCGATCGGCGGCTCCATCGCGACGAGGGAGAGGAGCTGCATCATGTGGTTCTGGACCATGTCGCGCAGGGCGCCCGTACCCTCGTAATAGCTGCCGCGGGCGCCGACGCCGATGCTCTCCGCCACGGTCATCTGGATGTGGTCCACATAGCGCCGGTTCCAGATGGGCTCCATGATGCCGTTGGCGAAGCGAAAGACCAGGATGTTCTGGACGGTTTCCTTGCCCAGGTAGTGGTCTATGCGGAAGACGTCGTCTTCGCTGAAGACCTTGTTGATCAGCTGGTTCAGCTCCTGGGCGGACCGCAGGTCTTCCCCGAACGGCTTCTCCACGATGACCCGGCACCATCCAGCACCTTGCTCGTGGCAGCCGATATGCCCGCTGGCGCTGAGCTGCTCGATGATAATCGGGAAGGCGCTGGGCGGCACGGCCAGGTAGTAGAGGTGATTGCCCGCTGTGCCCTGCTTCTCCTGCACCCTGTCCATCGCCGCCGCCAGCCGCTTATGGCTCTGCGGGTGGTGATATTCGCCGGGGACGTAGAAGAGGTTGCCGGCGAAGCGGTCCCACATCCCCTGGTCCAGCGGGCGTCGCGAGAACTCCTTGATGGATGCCTTCGCTGTCTCCCGGAACTCCTCGTCCGTCCACTGGGTGCGGGCGAAGCCGACGATGGCGAAGCGAGGTGGCAGCCGCCCGTCCAGCGCCAGGTTGTACAGGGCGGGCAGCAACATGCGATGGGTGAGGTCGCCGGAGGCGCCGAAGATGACCATGACGCAGGGGTCGGGCGCCTGTTCCGGCGCCGCGGCGGTGGGTACCGCTATGGCGCGGGCAGTTGGCTTCGCGCTCATTCCTTGCGTACCTTGTGCCCGCCGAACTGCTGGCGCAGCGCGGCGATGAGCTTGGACCCGAACGATTCCTGCTGGCGCGACCGGAAGCGGGCAAAGAGGGAGTGGGCCAGCACGGTCGCCGGCACGCCCCGCTCGATCGCTTCCATGACGGTCCAGCGCCCCTCGCCGGAGTCCTCGACATACCCCTTGATCTCCGACAGATGCGGGTCTTCAGCCAGCGCCCGCTCGGCGAGTTCCAGGAGCCAGGAACGGACGACGCTGCCCTGGTTCCAGAGCGCGGCGACGGCCGGCAGGTCTATCTGGAACGGGGCCGCCTCCAGCAGCTCGAAGCCTTCGGCATACGCCTGGAGCAGCCCGTATTCGATGCCGTTGTGGATCATCTTCACGTAGTGGCCGGCGCCCGACGGCCCCATGTAGGCGTAACCCTGCGGCGGCGCCAGGGTTTGGAATGCCGGCTCCATCCTCCGGAAGATGTCCTCTTCTCCGCCGATCATCAGGCAGTAGCCGTTTTCCAGGCCCCAGATGCCGCCACTTGTGCCGACATCGAGGTAGTGCAGGCCCTTTTCCGTGACCTGCTGGGCGCGGGCAATCGAGTCCTTGTAGTTGGAGTTGCCGCCGTCGATGATGGCGTCGCCGGGCGTGAGAAGTGGCGCCAGCGCCTCGCTGGTCTCGGCGACCGGCGCACCGGATGGCACCCTCATCCAGACGTGACGGGGAGGCCTGAGCCGCTCTACCAGCTCGTTCAGAGGGCCGGCGGCGGTCGCGCCCGGCTCCTTCAACCTCTGGGCGGCCGTCGGAT
>JBGQEU010000039.1:0-8356 GCA_041496525.1 Dehalococcoidia bacterium | reverse complement strand
GTAGCTGGGCCCGGGGCCGTGCAGGAAGACGACCGCCGGCAGGGGGAGGTCCGCCTCCGGGAGCGAGAGGCGCGTGGCGAGGCCGACGCGGTCCCGGACGACGACGAGATCCTCCCGGATTGGAGTGGTGTGGGCCCGTCCAGGCTGCCAGCTCATGCTACACCTGCCCTCACCGGACCTCTTCTTGCGGTCCGTTCTGTTCCATCGCTATCTCCGCGCAGGCCGCTATGAACCGGCCGGTCCGTCCGCCGCTACCCGGCCCGCACCCAGGGCCGGATCTTCTCCAGCAGCTGGGCGGCGACCTCCTCCGGATTCCCCGAGAGGAACTCGTGGCGGCGTTCGGCAGAGCGCGCGAGGCTTACTCCGGCGACAGTTGTGGGGGAGCCGGCCAGTCCCAGCCGGCTCTCGTCGAGGCCCAGACCGGCGGCGGTCCACACCGTGACCGGCGCATCGTTCATGGCCCAGTCCCATCTCTGGAAGTCGAGGAAGCGGGGCTCGTTGATGTCCTGCTTAACGGATACGAGGCAGGGCAGAGGTGACTCTACGACCTCGAAGCCAGCGCCCAGCTCCCGGCGGGCCTGCACCAGCTTCTCTTTGGCGTTCAGCCGTACGGTGCTGGCGTAGGTGATCTGCGGCAACTCCAGCCACTCCGCGATACCGGGGGGCACCTGCCCGGTGGCCCCGTCCGAGGATTCGTCGCCGCAGATAATGAGATCGTAGCCGCCTATGGCGCGCACGCCTTCGGCCAGGGCGTAAGAGGTGGCCAGGGTATCGGCGCCGCCGAAGGCGCGGTCGCTCATCAGGTATGCGGAGTCGGCGCCCATGGCCAGCCCCAGGCGCAGGTAGCGCTCGAAGAAGGGCGGGCCCATCGACAGGAGCGATACGGCGCCGCCATGCCTGGTCTTCAACGCCAGCGCCATCTCCAGGGCGTTCATGTCCGGGGCGTTGACCTCCGAGCGGGCGCGGCTGCGGTCGAGGGTGCGGGTCTCCTCGTTGATTGTGACCTCTTCGGACTTGGGCACGACCTTGAGGCAGACGATGGTGTGCAGCACTCTAGCGCCTCCCCAGAGCTTTCTCCCGCTCCAGCGCCTCGATCAACGGAGGGATCACCTGAAACACGTCGTCGGTGACGCAGTAGTCGGCGAGTTCGAAGATCGGCGCCTCCGGGTCGGAGTTGATGGCGACGATGGTCTCGCTGTCCTGAATGCCGACGGTGAACTGCATGGCGCCGCTGGCCCCGCAGACGATGGTGAGCTGCGGCCGCGCCACGGAACCGGTCTGGCCGATCATCATGTCATCCCGCGCCCAGCCCTCGTCCACGGCGACACGGGTCGCTCCCACATCGGCGCCGAGCGCGCGGGCCAGGCGCCGCAGCAGCGCGAAGTCGCCCCGCACCCCGCGGCCGCCGATAACAAGCCGTTTCGCCTGTGTGATATCGACGCCGCGCCGGCTGGAGTGGCGCACCACACGCACGCGCTCGTCGCCTTCGCCCAGGCGGACCTGCACCGGCTCGACTGACCCGGACCGGGAGGTGTCGGGGGCCGGCCTGGGGAAGACGCCGGGGCGTACGGTGGCCATCTGCGGCCGGTGGCGCGGGCACTGGATCGTGGCCAGGACGCCGTGCCCGAAGCCTGTGACTTCTCCCAGCAGCAGCCCTGTGGCCGCGTCTATGCGCAGATCGGTGCAGTCGGCGGTGAGACCGGTGCGGAGGCGGACGGCCAGGCGGCCGGCCAGGTCGCGCCCGTTGGCGGTGGCGCCCAGCAAGAGGATGTCCGGCCGGCGGTCCAGGACGAGCCTGGTAACGACATCGGTGTAGGGGCCGGTGGTGTAGTGCTGCAGCAGCGGGTGCTCCGCCAGCAGCACCTGGTCCGCGCCGCAGGCGACGGCCTCGTCCGCCAGGGGGCCGACGTCATGGCCAAGCAGGAGCGCGGTCAGTTTGCCGCCGGCCTCTGCGGCCAGCTGCCGTCCGCGGCCCAGGAGTTCCAGGGAAACACCGGCCAGGCGGCCATCCTGCTGTTCCAGGTACACCCAAAGGCCACTGGCCTCGTCCGCGGGATAGATCGGGTCGGTCATTGTGCACCTTCCAGAGCAGCGGCGGCCAGTTCCGCCACGTCCATCACCCGCATGGCGCTGCCGCTCTGCTTGAGGCTGTCCTCGAGGCAGGCGATGCAGTGCGGGCAGGCGGTGACGAGCACATCGGCGCCGGTATCGATCGCCTCCCGGGCGCGCAGGTCGGAGAAGCGCTCGCCGACCTTGGTGTCCATCCACATGCGGCCGCCGCCGCCGCCGCAGCAGAGCGCGTCGTCACGGCTGCGGGGCATCTCCACAACATCCAGCCCCGGAATGGCGGCCAGCACCTGTCGCGGCGGGTCGTAGACGTCGTTGCGGCGGCCCAGGTAGCACGGGTCGTGGAAGGTGACCTTCGCCGGATACGGGCGCTCGAAGCGCAGGCGGCCGGTGGTGATGAGTTCCGCCAGGTACTGTGAGTAGTGCAGGGGGCGGAAGCCATCTGTCGGCGGGTAGTGGTTCAGGAACATGTCGTAGCAGTGGGGGGAGACGGTGACGACGGCGCCGACGCCCGCCTCGCGGAACTGGTGGGTGTTGGCCTCGATGATCTGCTGCAGGTAATCGTGCTGGCCCAGGGCGTAGGCGGCATCGCCGCAGCAGGGCTCGGCCTCGCCCAGGGTGCCGAAGGAGACTCCGGTGGCCTGGAACAGCCCGACGAGGGCCCGCGCCACCTTCTGGGAGCGGTTGTCGTAGGAGGCGGTGCAGCCGGCGTAGAACAGGATCTCGTCGGTGGTTTCGAAGGGCTTGACCTGAACGCCCCGCGACCAGGCGGCGCGCTGGGAGGGCGGGCGGCGCCAGGGGTTGCCGTCTGTAAAGAGCGCCCACATGACGGGGGCCAGGCCTTCCGGCACCCGGCGGTCCTGCCAGGCCAGGCGCCGCAGCGCCAGCATCACGTCGGCGATGGGCACGCCGCGGGGGCACAGCTCCTCGCAGGCGCGACAGGTAGTGCACCACCACATCTCGCCGTCCTGCTTGATGCCCAGCTGGGCGCGGTGCATCAGCGCCCGCACGTTGACAGGCTCCTCCTGCAGCAGGCCCCAGGGGCAGGTCGCCGTGCACACCCCGCACTGGAAGCAGGGGGAGACGGCGCCGTCGGTGGCGGCCATCACGCGCTCCCAGAGGGCGTCGTCCATGGTGATCACATCATCGCGCCGGCGCTTCATGAGGCGGCCACTTCCTGTCCCTGGCCGCGGGCGTAGGCTTGCACTATCTCGTCCATCTCCCGGATCTTGGCGGCGAACTCGCGTCCCTCCGAGGCGGATATCCACTGCAGCTGCAGGCGCGAGCGGGCGATGCCCTTGCGTTCGTACTTGCGCTGCCAGAAGTCGAAGCGGCTCCTGGTGATGGTGTTAGCGTTGATGTAGTGGCAGTCCGAGCCGTTCTCGGTCAGGCGGCAGCCCGTGACGAGGACGGCGCCGACCCCCTTATCGAGAGCGTGGGTGACGAATTTCTCGTCTACGCGTGCGGAGCACATGGTGCGGATGATGCGGGCAGACGTTGGGTACTGGATCTTCTCGATGCCAGCCTGGTCCGCGCCGGCATACGAGCACCAGTTGCAGGCGAAGACGAGGACTTTCTCCTGTGGCCGCTGGTCGAGGGCGGCGTCGATCTGGGCCAGGATCTGTGCGTCGGTGAAATAGGGCATGGTGATGGCGTCGTATTTGCAGAAGGTGGAGCAGGCGCCGCAGCCCTGGCAGGCCGCCTCGATGAAGTGCATGGTGCCCTCTTTGACCTTGCCCTCCATCTCGATGGCGCAGAAGGGACAGGCCGCGATGCAGACGCCGCAGACGATGCACTTCTCCGGGTCCAGCTGGGCGGTGATGGGCTCCTTCTCGATGAAGTCGCGGGCCAGGAGCGAGGCCGCCTTGGCCGCTGTCGCCAGCCCCTGCGCGAGCGACTCGCGTACGTCTTTGGGCCCCTGCACGGTGCCGGCCAGGAAGATGCCCGGAGACCCGGCCTCGGCGGGGCCCAGCTTGGGGTGTTTCTCCAGCAGGAAGCCGTCCTCACTGCGGGATACTTTGAGCTGCGCCGAGATGTTCTCTTCGGCCGGACGCAAGCCGAGGGTCAGCACCAGGAGGTCGGTGGGGATACGGACATCGGCGCCCAGCAGTTCGTCGCGCACCGTGACTGAGTCGGCGCCGATGCGCAAGGCGTCCTCGGGCGGCATGTCCGGGTAGCGCAGGAACTGGACGCCCTCGCGGGCGGCCTGCTCGTACAGCTCCTCCGCGTAGCGGCTGAACGTACGAATGTCACGGTACAGTACGCGTACCTTTTTCCCCAGGCGCCGCAAGCGCAGCGCCTGGCCCACCATGGACTCACAGCAGTAGCGGGAACAGCCGGCGCCGTCCTTTCGCGAGCCGACGCAGCCGACGACCGTGGCTCGGTCGCCGGGAACGTCGGGCCAGAGGCGCTCCAGCTCCAGGTTGGTGACGGTGCGAAGGGGAGCGTCTTCGAACTCGACGGGCTGGTGCGGCTGCGCTCCCATCGCCAGGACCACCGCGCCGGCGCGGATCTCCTGGCCGTCCGAGAGCCGGGCATAGAAGTCGCCGATGTGGCCGCCGACGTTTTCGATCTCCACGCCGACGTGGAGCTTGACGCCTGCCCGCAGCACGGCGGCCCGCTGCTGTTTCAACAGTTCGTGGGCGCTGAGGCCAGCGGGCGACAGCTCGTCCAGTTGACGCAGGAGGCCGCCGAGCTCAGGCTCACGCTCCACCAGGTGCGTTTCGAAGCCCTGCTGCGCCAGGTTGGCGGCCGCGGCCATGCCGGCGATGCCGCCGCCGATGACCAGCGCTGTCTGGACCATCGGCTGCTTGCTGATCTCCAGCGGCGTCAGCAGCGCGGCTTTCTCCACCCCCATCTTCACCATGTCCAGCGCCTTGAAGGTGGCGGCTTCCTTGTCTTCCTTGTGCACCCAGGAGTCCTGGTTGCGCAGGTTTACCATCTCCAAGAGGTAGGGGTTCAGGCCGGCCTTGAAGCAGACGCGGCGGAACGTCGGCTCGTGCGTCTTGGGGGAACAGGCGGCGATCACCAGCCGGTTGACGTTGTGCGCGCGGATGCGCTCCACGATCTCGGCCTGGGTGTTGCCGGCGCAGGAGAACTTCTGGTCCTGCGCGTAGACCACGCCGGGCAGCGTGCGGGCGTATTCGACGACGCGCGGGACGTCCACCGTTCCGGCGATGTTGCTGCCGCAGTGGCAGACGAAAACACCTACCCTGGGCTCGTCGATATCGGTGATCGGCTCGCCGGCCTCGATCTCCGGCCAGGAGCGCTCGTCGAGGTGCGCGAGGGAGGCTGCGGCGGCGGCGCTGGCTTCGGCCACGGTGTCCGGGATGTCCTTGGGGCCGCCGGCGCAGCCTGCCAGGTATATTCCCGGCCGTGTGCTGCCGACCAGGCCGAAGCCCGCCTCCTCCGCCCGCAGGAAGCCGTCTTCGCCGGTCTCCAGGCCCAGCGTTTGGCCCAGTTGCGCCAGCCCCTGCGGCGCCTGCACAGCGGTGGCCAGCACCACTATATCGGCGTTCTGCTCGCGGATGCGGCCCGCGGCCGTGTCCTCGAAACGGACGGTCAGGCCCCCTTCGCTGGGGGTGATGCGCGATGGCCGGCCGCGGACGAACTTCGCCCCTTCCGCCTCCGTGCGCTTCCAGAAGGCGTCGAACCCCTTGCCGTAGGCCCGCACGTCCATGTAGAGGACGGTCACGTCCTTAACGCCGTGGTCCAGCGCCTGGAACGCGTGCTTGATGGAGTACATGCAGCAGAAGCGGGAGCAGTAGCGGTGGAAGCGCTGGTCCCGGGAGCCAACGCAAAGCACGAACAGAATGCTGCGCGGGTGCTGGCCGTCAGAAGGCCGCACGATCTCCCCGCCCGTGGGCCCGGCCGACGTCAGCAGCCGCTCAAACTCGAGGGCTGTGAGGATGTCCGGGTGAGTGCCGTACCCGTACTCCTTCATCCGCGAGGCGTCCATGCTGTCGAACCCGGCGGAGACGATGACGGCGCCAGCCTTCCGCTCGATGGTCTTGGCGAGGGGCAGGCTGAAGTCGATGCAGCGGGGCGGGCAGGCCTCGGCGCAGCGGTGGCAGGGCCAGTAGTTGGGCGGTTCGTTCAGGCAGTGGTCGATGTCGATAACGTAGGCGCCGGGGATGGCCTGCGGGAACGGGGTGTAGACCGCCTTGCGCGAGGCCATGGAGGCGTCGAACTCGTTGGGCAGTGTGACTGGACACACCGGCTCGCACTCGCCGCAACGGGTGCACTCAGTGGTGACGAAGCCCGCCTTCTGGCGGACGGTGACGGTGAAGTCACCGGCCTCGCCGGCCACACCCGTCACCTCGGCGTTGTTGAGTATCTCGATGTTCGGGTGCTCGCCCACCTCGGAGAGCTTGGGCGCCTCGATGCAGACGGAGCAATCCAGGGTAGGGAAGTTCTTGTCCAGAGCGGCCATCTTGCCGCCGATGGACGGGCCCTTTTCGACGAGGACGACCCTGGCGCCGGCTTCCGCCAGGTCCAGGGCCGCCTGCACGCCGGCGATGCCGCCGCCGATCACCACCACCGTGTCGGTCATCGTTTCGCCCCCGTCGCTTCTTCGAAGCCAATATCCAGTGCCTTGAGGTTCAGTTCCACGGTCCGTGGCTTGACGGTGTTCCGCACCGCCTCTTCCAGCGCCTGGCGGGCGACGACGCCGGTGACCCCGGCGAAGAAGCCCAGCATCACCATGTTGGCGGACATGCGGTTGCCCAGCTCTTCCGCCAGGTGGGTAGCTCGAACGTGGCTCAGCCACTCGCTGCCTGCCGCGCTCGGCACGAGGTCCGTGTCCACCATGAGCTTGGCGCCGTCCGCGGCGTCCACGCCGTAGCGGTTGAACGCCTCCTGTGACATGCAGACGACCAAGTCCGGCCGGGTGACCAGCGGGTAGTCGATGGGCTCGTCGCTGATGATCAGCTCCGCGGCGCACGCGCCACCCCGCGCCTCCGGGCCATAAGACTGCGTCAGCACCGCTTCTTTTCCGCCGTAGAGGGCGGCGGCCCTGCCCAACACGTAGCCGGCCAGGATGATCCCCTGCCCGCCGAAGCCTGCCAGCCGGACCTCCTGCTTCACGCTTCCTCCTGACCGCCGGGCCGGAACACCGCACGCTCGATGTCCACGAAGTCCCCGAGCACTATCGGCGAGCCGTGCCGCATGTCGATGGCCGCCCGGCTCAGGTCTACGTCCGGGTCGACGATGCATTCCTGCCGGTACATGCGCATCTCATCCAGCCCATCGCCGATGTCGTTTGACTTGCCGAAGCCGACGGGGCACGGCGAGACGACCTCGATGAACCTGAAGCCCGGCTTGGCCAGCGCCCGCAGCATGGAGCGGTGGAGTTGGCGGACGTGGAGGTTGGTCCAGCGGGCGACGAAGACGGCGCCCAGAGCGGCCGCCAGGTAAGGCAGGTTGAAGGGCGGCTCCGTGTTGCCCAGGGGTGTCGTCGTGGTGCGGGCGCCGGTGGGGGTAGTGGGCCCCGCCTGGCCCCCGGTCATGCCGTAGTTGAAGTTGTTGACGCAGACGACGTTGATGTCCACATTGCGGCGGGCCGCGTGCAGGAAGTGGTTGCCGCCGATGGCGAACAGGTCGCCATCGCCGCTGAAGACGGTGACGGCGAGCTCCGGGTTGGCCAGCTTGAGGCCGATGGCGAAGGGGATGGCGCGGCCGTGTGTGGTGTGGAACGAGTCCACGTTCAGGTAGCCGGCGGTGCGCCCGGTGCAGCCGATGCCGGAGACGACGACCTGCTTCTGGGTGGGCAGGCCGGAGTCCGTCATGGCGTTGGCCATGCAGGCCATGATGCTGCCCAGGCCGCAGCCGGGGCACCAGATGTGCGGCAGCCGGTCTGCCCGCAGCAGCGCGTCCAGCGGGTGTTCCGTGACGACGATTTCGCTGCTCACTTCTTGCTCTTGCTCTCCATCATGGCCCGCAGGATGGTCTCAGGGGGGATCATGGCGCCGCCGGCGTGGGTCACCCAGATGGCCGGCCAGCGGCTGTGGCGCTCCACCTCGCGTACGATCTGCCCCAGGTTCATCTCTGCCACTACAAACCGTTTGACGCGATTGCTCAGCTCCCGCACCCGGCCCTGGGGGAACGGCCAGATCGTGATCAGGCGCAGGAGTCCCGCCTTGACGCCTCGGTCGCGGGCGGCGAGGACGGCCCGTCGCGCCGATCTCGCCGTCGCCCCGTAGGCGATGACGACCAGCTCGGCGTCCTCCGTGTATAGCTCCTCCACCAGGCTGATCTCCGGGGTGTGCACCTGTACCTTGCGGCTCAGCCG
>JBGQEU010000038.1:0-8368 GCA_041496525.1 Dehalococcoidia bacterium | reverse complement strand
CTCGTCGCCACGCAGTGCCGGACGCCGTGCCACTCCGCGAACGCCTCCTCGAAGGCGGCGACGGCACCTCCCGTGAGCTGCGTCAGGCGGCCGGAACGGAGCACGTCCGCCACCGCCTCGACGTCTTCGCCGGCCAGCACCGGCCATGGCGGAAAGGGCTTCTCCCGCACCTTCGGCCCGCCGTCAATGGCCAGTTTCTCGGGGCTCATGGCTGCGAGTATAGGTCAGGTAGTCGACAGTTGACAGTGGACGGTGCCTCTACCCAACACCCTCGACCCGTCCCCTCCGCCTGTGTCATCCTGCAAGCGATCGATAGCGAACACCAGCCTCAGGAGGTACCCCCATGGATTTGGGCATCAACGACCGCGTCGCCCTTGTCACCGGCGCCGGACGCGGCATCGGGTTCGAGATCTGCCAGACCCTCGCCGGAGAGGGCGTGCGCGTCGCCGTCAACGACCTCTTCCCGGAGCGGGCCGAGGAGGCCGCGCAGAAGCTCGGGCAGGCCGGCGGCACGGCTATCGGCGTCGCCGCCGACGTGACGGACATTGATTCGGTGCTGGCGGCGGTGCAGCGCGTGCTCGACGAGTTCGGCCAGATCGATATCCTGGTCAACAACGCCGGCATCCCTGCCGTCACGGCCCAGGACGCCGTGCCGTCCACCGGCAGCTACTTCAGCGGCAGCGACCGCGCCGGGTGGGACCGCACCATGGGCCTCATCACCTACGGCGTCCTCAACTGCTCCCGGGCCGTCATCGAGCACATGTCGGAGCGGCGATGGGGCCGGATAGTGAGCATCATCTCGGACGCCGGGCGCGTGGGCGAGCCGCGCCTCGTCGCCTACTCCATGGCCAAGGCCGGCGTCATCGGCTTCAGCAAAGCGCTGGCCAAGGAGGCGGGGCGCTTCTGCGTCACCGTTAACTGCGTCTCTCCCGCGACTACGGTGACCGACGCCACGGCTGACTGGATCCAGGCCCAGGGCGAACAGATCATGCGCGGTTACCCGCTGGCAAAGGGGTTGAACCGCCTCGGGCAGCCATCGGACATCGCCAGCGCGGTCGCCTTCCTTGCCTCGCAGCGAGCGGAGTGGATCACCGGCCAGGTCTTGAGCGTTAACGGCGGGTATTCAATGGTCGGTTGAGGGCCATATCTGAACCAATTCTCAACTTTTCACGCTAACGTCAACTTTCGCCTGTAACAGGCATTTTCCCCTTACGTCTGACCTTATGTAAGCCCACATTCAATTCTGTATCAGAGAAAGATGGCTGTGTTGGAACGGATTTCCGCGACGGACTTGAAGCGCGCGCTGGGTCTCACCGTGGCCTACTCTGCCACGCTCGCGGTCGGCGGCCTCGTCATCGAGAGCGGCTCCGTACCCAGCCCCTTCACCACGCTCTTCTTCCTCCCCGTCATCTTCGTCGCCTACCGATATCAGCTTCTGCTGGCCGTCGGCGTGGCAGCCATTGCCTCCGTCTTCAGCAGCCCGGCCATGACCCTTTTCGGCGTCAGCCTGGACGATTCCATCATGCCCGTCCTCTGGCTCGGCTGGCCTGCCGTCTACCTGTTCCTCGCCGTCAGCCTCAACCAGTGGTCCAGCATCCAGCAACAGCACTCCCAGCTCGATACCACCGAGCGCCACCTCACGGATATGAGCGAGCGTAACAGCATGCGGGAGCAGGAGCTGGAGACGCTCTCGGCCATCCACACCACGATCCTCAGCGGTGGCGATGAGCCGGCTGTCGTCCAGGAGATCACCCGCCGCATCTCGGAGGTCTGCGGGGCCAAGATCTGCGCCATCGTCGTGCCCGTCGGCACCACCTCCCAGCGGCCTCTTCTGCCCGTCGGTTTCACGGAAGAGGCGTTTGCCCGCGTCTTCCCGGCCGGCGCGCCCTACGGCGAAGGCGTGGAGGGCTGGGCCATCCTCCACCGCTGTGTCGCCGCCTCCCGCAACGTCTTCGAGGACCCACGCTACGAGAAGCTGCGCGACCTCGCCGCGCTGGCCGGCTTCGTCTCCGCTGCCGCCGCCCCCGTGGAGCTGGACGAAGGCCGCTTCGGCGCCCTCCTGATCTGCTACCCCGAGCCCCGCGACTTCGCACCCGAGGAGCTCGCCCGCCTGGAACGGCTCGCCCGCCAGACGCAGCTGGCCATCCGCAACGTCCGCCAGCGCGAGTCCCTTTCCCGCTTCGGCTTTGAGACGGCCCTGGCCCTCACCGAAGCCATCGAGAGCCGCGACCCCTACACCGGCGATCACTGCCGCCGCCTGGCCGAGTACGCCGTCCTGATGGCCACCGAGCTGGCTCTTCCCCCTGCCGAAATCGAAGTCGTCCGCCTCGGCGCCGCCCTCCACGACATGGGCAAGATCGTGGTGCCGGACTCCATCCTTAAGAAGCCCGACAAGCTGACGCCCGAGGAGTACGCCATCGTCAAGCAGCACTGCTACTCCGGCGGCCAGATCTGCAAGCGAGTCGGCTTCCTGATGAGCGCCTATCCCATCGTCTACCACCACCACGAAAGGTGGGACGGCCGTGGCTACCCGGACGGACTCAAAGGCGAGAAGATCCCCGTGGGCGCCCGCATCGTCGCCGTCGTCGACGCCTACGATGCCATGACAACGAACCGGCCCTACCGCCAGGCCATGGCCGTCCGCGACGCCGCTTCCATCCTGCGCGACGGCGCCGCCCGCCAGTGGGACCCGAGCGCCGTCGACGCCTTTCTGCAGGCTGTCAACGTCAGTGGCGATCCGCACGATGATACGAACGGACATGACGCGGACCACCGCCTGGACCTGGCCGGGCTGTTGGAACCGCGCGAAGTCCGCTAGCAGGGTGCTAAGAAACTCCACGCTCGCCCTTCGACAGGCTCAGGGTGAGCGGTTCACAGATTCCGCTCGTAGTGAGTTTGTCGAACCACAATCCCGCGACGAGCCCTTTTCATCACCCCGCTAGCGTTACACAGTGGCGCTAATCCGATACGCCCTTTCAGCAGCAGCTGGCCGGACTCCCCTTCGCTTGGATTCGGGCGACCTTCAGGCAGTGTAGGCCGGGGTCCCTTCGACTCCCGCTCCCGCGAGCACCCCCCTTTACCGCGGGTCGACGCCGCCCTCCGTCCACAACGCCAGTTGACCGGACTCCCCCTCACTCAGGTTCGTGCAGTGTATCCCCACCAGGCGAAAACGGTCGCCCTCCGCCACGGCCTTGTCCAGCAGGTCAGCGGCCATCCCACGGATCTCTTCCAGGCCATCTGTCGGGTCCGGCCGGCTGGCCTGCCGCGTGATCGTCCGGAAGTCGGCGTACCGCAGCTTGAGCACCACGGTGCGCGCCTTCAGCCCCGGCCGGGACAGCCGCCCCCACACATCCCGCGCCATGCGCCCCAGCTCCTGGCGCAGCTCCGGGCCGTCCGCCAGGTCCCGCGGGAACGTCGTCTCCGCCCCGACCGATTTCCGCTCGTGCTCGGGCTCGACAGGCCGAGCATCCCGCCCCTGCGCCATCTCCCATAGCTGGCGGCCGCGGGAGCCGAACAGCGCTTCCAGCCGCTCCGGCCCGGTCTCGGCGATCTGGCCAATGGTCCGGAATCCAGCCTTGGCCAGCACCGCTTCGGCTTTCGGTCCCACACCCCAGAGCGCCCGCACGGGCAGCGGCGCCAGGAAACTCCTCTCACGGCGCGGCGGCACTATCACCAGCCCGTCCGGCTTCTTCATGTCGGAGGCGATCTTGGCCACGGTCTTGTTCGTGGCAACGCCAATGGACACCGTAAGCCCCGTCCTCTCCCGGACCTGCCGCTTCAGCCCACGGGCCAGCGCCGCCGCACCGCCCAGCCGCTGTACGCGTCCCGTCACGTCCAGGAACGCTTCGTCCAGGGACAGCGGCTCCACCAGCGGCGTCAGCGAGCGAAAAATCGCCATCACTTGCCGCGAGATCTCCCCGTAGCGGCCGAAGCGCGGCGAGACCCGCACAGCCTGCGGGCACAGCCGCAGCGCCCGGCTCATCGGCATCGCCGACCGAACACCGAAGCGTCGCGCCTCATAGGAGGCGGCCGCCACGACTCCGCGCGCCTCCGGCGGCCCGCCCACCACCACCGGCTTGCCCCGCAAATCCGGCCGGTCCAGCTGCTCTACGGACGCGTAGAAGGCGTCCAGGTCCGCGTGGATGATCGTCCTCGCCATGCGTGACCCATCATAATCGCCCTCGCCACGAGGTCCCCCGCCTCATGTCAGCGGGACGCGGCTCGGTGATAGACTGGAGATAGCAATGGTTGACGAAGTCAAGGCTCGCAGACGGCCCTACAGCGCCGGAAACCACGAACTCGACGCCAAGATCGCCGAACTCATAGCCGCCAGCGGCTTCACGGAGGATACCGATCTCCTGCGCGAGATGATCGCCAGCGCCTTCCGCCTGGCCCGCGATCGCGCTGACCGCGGCGAGATGAAGCTGGTGAACGCGGCCCTGAAGGAGTTCGCCTATGCCTTCAAGATATTCAAGGGATACAAGAACTACCGTAAGGTCAGCATCTTCGGCTCGGCGCGCACCGTCCCGGCAGACGCCGTGTACGATTACACGCGCCGCTTCGCCGCCGCCATGGTGGAGCGCAACTGGATGGTCATAACGGGCGCCGGCCCCGGCATCATGGCGGCCGGCCACGAAGGCGCCGGCGCGGAGCGCAGCTTCGGCGCCGCCATCCGCCTCCCTCTGGAGTCCGAGCCCAATATCTTCATCGAAGGCAACGCCAAGCTCATCAACTTCAAGTACTTCTTCACCCGCAAGGTCACCTTCCTCAAGGAATCGGACGCCTTCGCCCTCCTGCCCGGCGGCTTCGGCACCATGGACGAGACCTTCGAGCTGCTGACCCTGATGCAGACCGGCAAGAGCGACCTGCACCCCATCGTCCTCCTGGAGGAGCCGGGCAGCACCTACTGGCGGGACTGGCTGGCCTTCATCCAGGGCCACCTGGTGGCGCGCAACCTGATCTCCACGGAGGACCTGCCGCTCATCCGCCACGCCACCAGCATCGACGACGCTGTGGAAGAGATTACCGGCTTCTACCGCAACTACCAGTCCCAGCGCTACGTAGACGGCACCCTGATACTGCGCATGCTGCGGCTGCCGCCGCCGGAGGCGGTCCAGAAGCTGGCCCTGGCCTTCGCCGATATCCTGGGCCCCAGCGGCATCCAGCCCGCCGAGGCCAGCCCCAAAGAGGTGGAGGGTAACGACGCCCTGGGGTGCCGGCGCCTGGCCCTGGACTTCAACCAGTCCAGCTTCGGCCGCCTGCGCCGGCTGATGGACGAGTTAAACCGCTACTAGGCGGCAGCGCGGAGGCGCGCTCTACCTTCCCGCCTCCCGCCGCCCTACCGCCCCTCGAAGGCCGGCTCCCGCTTCTCCAGGAAGGCCCGCGCCGCCTCCAGGTGATCCCTCGTTATGCCGGTCATGATCATGCCCTCCGCCTCCGCCTGCAGCAGCGTGGCGAAATCGGAGGCCAGCGCCAGGTTCATGTTCTGCTTCATCCGCGCCAGGGCGATCGGCGGCCCGCTGGTGATCTTCTTAGCCAGCGCCATCGTCTCCTCCCGCAGTTTTTCACCCGGCACCGCCCGGTTGATGAGGCCGAGCCGTTCGGCTTCCTTGGCATCGATCATCTGCGCCGTGAAGTACAGCTCGCGGGCCCGCGCCGGGCCAATCAGCCGCTGCATCATCCACGTGCCGCCGAAATCGCCCGAAAAGCCCACCCGCGCGAACGCCGTGCCGAAGCGGGCGCTCTCCGCGGCTATCCGCATATCGCAGGCCAGCGCCACACTCAGCCCGGCACCGGCCACCGGGCCGTTAATCATGGCGATCGTTGGCTTCGGCATCTCATGCAGCAGACGCGACGACTCTTCCTGCCGCCGCAGCCGCGCCACCGGGTCCTCGCTCACCACCACCTCGCCGGAGGCCATGGCGCTGATGTCTCCCCCGGCGCAGAAGCCGCGTCCCGCCCCCGTCAGCACCACGCATCGCACCTTAGCGTCGACGGCCAAGCGCTGCAGGACCTCCGCTAGCACGTCCAGCAGCTCCAGGTTCATGGCGTTTAGCTTCTCCGGCCGGTTCAGCGTCACCGTCGCCAGATGATCCGTCACCTCGGTTAGCACGACATCGGACGTACTCATCAGGACCTCCTCCAGAGCGAGTTCGCGACTCATCATAAGCCAACCCTCACCATGCGGAAAGGCGGTCCTCCGTTGCCAAATCCGCCAGTTTCAGGCCGTCAGGTAGCTACTTTGTGGATAACAGGCCATATTGGCCTTGACTTCAAAGGCCTGAGCGTTATGCTAAGCGCCAACGGGAACGTAACGTATCTGAAAGGGGGCCTCATGGAAGGCTACTGTCTGAAGTGCCGCACCAAGCGCGAGATGAAAGACGCCAAGAGCGTCACGCTGAAGAACGGGCGCCCAGCCACGCAGGGCATCTGCCCCGTCTGCGGCACCAAGATCACCCGCATCGGAAAGGGATAGGCCTCTCCCCAGACCCTGTTTCTGGAGGCTCGCCTCCGGGAGAGCGCGGATGATAGAGCGCGTAGACCGCGTGTTGCTGGCGGTCCGTGACCGTACCGCCGCTGTCAGCACATTCGCAGATATCCTCGGCGCCCGCCTGGTGCGCGAGGATAAAGTTCCTTTGTACGCGGCTACCCGCAGCGTGGTCCAGGCCGGAGAGAGCGAGTTTGAGCTGCTGGAGCCCGCCGGGGACGGCGCCGTCTCACAGCACCTGGAGCGCTGGGGAGAGGGGATCTTCGGCGCCGGCTTCGCCACCGGCGATCTACCGGCCCTGGCCCGTCACCTCGATGACTTCGGCGTTCGCTTCAGCTCCCTTGGCAGCCAGATCTTCATCGAGCCCGACCAGACCCGCGGTATGCGCACGGTCATCCAGGACAGCGTCCAGCGGCAGCCGGTGGGCCTCATCTCCCATCTGTACGAGGTCACGAACATCGTCGCTGACCACGAAGAGGCGGCCGGTTTCTACGCCCGCGCCTTCGGCCTGGACCGTTCACGCTTCTCCCCCATCAACAGCGAGCGCTGGGGCTACGCCGGCACGCTCACACTATTCAACCCGCCGGCCCGCCTGGACCGCATCGAGCTCACGCAGATCAGCGAGCCGTCCCTGGCCATGGGCCGCTTCTTCGCCCGCCGCGGACCGTCTGTCTACATGTGCTTTGTGGAGACGCCCGACACGGGTCCCATCCGCGAAAGGCTGGACGCCCGCGGCGCCCGCTATACGGCCGATCTTGACTACTCCGCCTCGATGTTCATCCACCCCACGGCGCTGCACGGCATGCTGATGGGCATCAGCGTCACGAACCAGGCCTGGCTCTGGTCCGGCCGCCCGGAGCTGGCGCGGGCCTCACGCTAGCCGCCGATCCCCGCGATTGCCGCACCGGAACATGGGTGGCGGCCCACTCCCGACGACCGCCGCACCGGCCTCAGCCTGACTGGGGCGCGCGGCCGTCCGCCGGCAGGCGCACCATCACCATCGTCCCCTGCCCCACCTTGCTCTCGATGCCGATACTCCCCTTGTGGCTCTCCACGATCCACTTGGCGATGGACAGGCCCAGCCCCGTCCCTCCCATCTCCCGGGAGCGCGCCTTGTCCGCCCGGTAGAAGCGCTCGAACACGTGCGGCAGCGCCGCCGCCGGGATGCCCCGGCCGTTGTCGGCGACGCTCAGCGTCACCTGGTCCCCGCTCCTGCCCACCGCTAGGCGCACCTGCCCGCCCTCATCGCTGTACTTGATCGCGTTGTCCAGCAAGATCGTCACCAGCTCGCCCAACCGGGTCTCATCGCCCCTGACAACGGCCGGTCCGTCCACCAGTTGTTGGATCGCGATCCCCTTCGGCTCGGCCAGCAGGCGCATCTCGCGGGCGGCGTCGGCGGCCAGCGCGGTCAGGTCTACAGACGTGGACTCGGCCGGCAGGCCTTCGGACTCCGCCCGCGCCAGCGTCAGCATCTGCCCGACGAGGTGGTTCAGCCGGTCCGTCTCCTCGATTATGTCATCCACCGAGGCCGCGTTCGCCGTCACCGGCTTCTCCGGCGCCCGCTTCAGGATCTCCGCGTTGGCCCGGATCAGTGCCAGCGGCGTTCGCAGCTCGTGTGATGCGTCCGCCACGAAGCCTCGTTGCCGGTCCATCGCCGCTTTTATCGGCCTCAACGTCCTGCCCGCCAGCAGGAAGCCGCCGGCCAGCGCCAGCACGACCCCGACGATGCCGCCCGCCGCTAGAACGAACACCAGCCGCCCCAACGCCTGGCGCTCTGGCTCCGTGCTTCGGCCCACCTCCAGCACCAGCCTCGTGCCCTGTCCTGTCGTCACCGGCAGCAGGTACACCCGCAGGTTCTCATCCTCCGACGATTGCGTATCG
>JBGQEU010000037.1:0-8388 GCA_041496525.1 Dehalococcoidia bacterium | reverse complement strand
CGCCTCTGTCTCGATCGGCGCGCTGTTGTCCACCTGCCCTGCCGAGGATGTATCCGTCGTCCCGTAAGCGCTCACATCGGGCAGGCTGGACCCGTCAGCCGACACCGCCGCCGGCAGTCTGAAATCCGATCCCAGCACTACAACGATGTTCGACAGCGGGTCTGTGAACGGCCCTGCCCGCGGGTCGGCGCCCGTGACGATGCGCGTGCTGGGCAGGTCCAGCCACTCCGCCAGCTTCTGCACCGTGTAGCTCTTGCCGGAGAGGTCCACTATCAGCGTGCTGTTGTAAATCTGCCCGCCGGCGTAGTCATCGACCGTGATCTTGCCCGGCGATACGCCCTGCTGCCGCAGGAAGGAAGCGAACTGGTCTGCCAGGTCCGGCGTCGGCGTGCCGTTCAGCACCTTTACCGCGGCGTTTTCGCCCTGCAGCCGGCTGTCGCTGAAGACCTGCGCCTCCAGCTCCGCCATCTTGTCCCGGTTCCAGAGGAGCACGGCGGCGTAGCAGTAGGTGCAGGAGTAAGTGGCCGGGGCCGCCGACACCATCCGGATGTTCTCGACGCCGATCTGCCTGGCCAGGAGTGCCAGCCCCGGGATGCGCGTATCGGCAATGTCCGTCTTCACCGCCTTCTTGTACTTGTCGTAGAGGTCCGCCGCCTTGCCGATGTCGAAGAGGCCCAGGCTCATCGCCTTCTGCGCCGCCGCCCGCATCACGAGCTGCTGCCGCTCGATGCGCTTGAAGTCGTCGTCGCTCTTGCGGATACGGGCGTAGGTCAGGGCCATCACGCCGTCCATGTGCAGGTGCTCGCCGGGCAGGAACTCCACCGGATAGACGTCCGAGCAGTACTGGCAGTCGGTGTAGGCGGGGTCATAGGCGTACTCGGGGATGTCGATATCGATCCCCCCCAGTTCGTCGATGATATCGATGAACGAATTGAAGTTCAGGATGATGTAGTTGTCGATAGGGATGCCGAAGGTGTGCTTGATGGTGTCCTTCAGCAGGCCGGGGCCTCCCCCCGGGTAGTCCTTGTAGACGTACTGCCCCGTCTCGTAGGCGACGTTAATGCGGTCTGTCGTGTAGCCGCAGGGCTTGTCGCTGCCGCAGAAGGTCCCGTCCGGGATCTCCACCAGTGTGTCACGCGGTATGGAGAACGCCCCCGCCGTCTTGGCGTAAGGATCGATCGTAAAGACGACGACGCTATCCGTCCGGTACGGCGCGTCATCCTGCTCATCCCGGCGCTGGTCCAACCCCATGAACAGGATATTGATGCGCTGGTCGATGGTGGCTGCCTCCGGGTCGGAATTCGGAACGCCCGGGAGGGTCGAGACGATGCCAAGGTTAGGCGCATTGCCGGGGAAGAATAGAGCGATGGACCTGGGGACGATGACCAGGGAGAGATAGATGGCGACGACCGCAAAGACGGCGACGCCGAAGATGATGAATGGATTTGCGTGCCTTCGTCGCCCCTCGTCTGCGTCAAACGCGCCCGGTCGCGGCGACCGCTGGAAAGGCGGCAGGTCCCTACTCAATCAATCCTCCTCCTGACCCATCATGAGCTTTTCCCCAGAGCCGCCTGAAGATCAAGCCGCTGCTATTATTCCCGGCGCCATCCCGCAGCGCCATTGGGCCGGACAGCGCCAAGGCGGCCGGGGCCTGTTCTGCCACGGCCTGCCGCCCTGGCAGGTGCTATCATGTCGCATAAATCTGGACGGGCGGGACGGTCTGCGGTGTCGCCGCAGACGTTGCAGTCCCCAAGTCTACAACGTCAGCTTTCGTCAAAAGGTTTCTAGCGTCAGGGGACCAGCGCCCATTCCTCCGGCAGGCGGTACCTGAAAATGGCGCCCGTGTGGCCCAGCCCGTCGAAGATGCGCCCGAGGCCCGTGCGCCGGATCTCGCGATAGCTGTTGACCAACTGCACAATGCGCTTGGCCTTCAGGTTGAAGATCACCGCTCCGGCCTTCACTGGCCTCAGGCTGGCCTCCCGGGTCAGGTCGTCCACAATACGGAAGACCGGCTGTTTGTACCGGGGGAGAGTGGTCAACTCTTTGTGTATCGCCTCGTAGTGTCCTGGCATGTTGCGCTCATCGAATACGGCCAGGCCGGCATAAACGTAATCGGAGAGGTTCTTGTAGTAACAATCGGCGTCAGCCAGCAGCTCATCAAGCGTCGCCGGGCTGGTCGCACACGCTGCAACCAGGGCCGGAAGAGCATCGCCGTGGGTGAGGAAACTGATGCCGCCGTGGCGGTCAATGACAGTACACCGCAGTACGTTCATGGCGCCGGTTTTTTGGGGAAAGTAATTTGACCCGCTTCAGTGGCTAGCGTAGCATCGCCCTCGTAAAGGTGTCAACGAAGCCGGGCTCCCGGTCCTGCCGCCGGCGCCTTCCCTGGATCTTCTGTGTCTCGATTCCCGTTTCGTGGCCCCACGAACGCCTCCACGGCGGTGCGGGCCATCGCTCTTGCCGGCCTGGTTCTGCTCGCCGCCTGCGGCGGCAGCCCGTCCCCCACCGCCACCCCGGTGCCTTCGCCGGCCTTGTCGGCCTTCCCGCCGGACACCCCGCTGGACCTTCCGCTGGCCGATCGGCTCTACCGGGAGGGGTCGTTCGAGCAGGCGATGGACATCTACTCCGCGGTTGTGCAGCAGGGAAGCGATGATCAGCGGAAGCGCGCCCTCTGGAGCCTGGCGCGGGCCCAGTCGGAGCAGGGCCAGGGCGCCGCGGCCGTCCAGAACCTGGGCGTCTTCCTGAGCAACGGCCCGCCGGCCGATGACAGGAGGGCTTCCCTGCTCAAACTCGGAACGCTGCAGGCCGCACAGGGAGATGGTGCGAACGCGGAGCGGACCCTGCAATCGTACATCGATACCGGCGGCGCCGCCTGGCCCTACGTCCGTCTACGCCTGGCCGAGCTGGCCGCCCGCCGCGGCGATGGCGCGGAGGCCATCCGGCAGGCGGAGCAAGCTCTCGCCGCTGCCGACCTGCCAGCGGCGGTCCAAGCGCAAGGGCGGCTGGCCGTCGCCGGCTACCGCGGCGGCGGCGACGCGGCCGCTGCCGCGGCCCTCTACGAGCAGGTGGTCAAGGACGGCCCGACCGATGATGAGCGCGCCGACGCGCTCTGGCGGCTGGCTGACCTGCGCCGGCGCGCGGGCGACCCGGCGGCGAGCGGCGAGGCGCTGTCCCGCCTGACAATCGACTACCCGGGGAGCGATCAGGCGCTGTCCGCCCTGGGCCAGCCGGAACTGGCGGCGGCTCCTGTGGTGAGTGGCCGGGAACGGGCGCTCGTGCTCTTCCGCCACCGCCTCAACGACCGGGCGGCGGCCGCGTTCCAGGCGTTGGCCGGCGGTTCCGGGCGGGAAGCCGCGGAGGCGCACTACTACCTCGGGATTCTGGGCGAGCGCGCGGGCGACACGGAGCGGGCGCTCTCAGAGTACAACGCCGCTCTCAACCTCCTCCCGCCCGGACTGGACGACGCCCTGCGGGCGCAGACGTTCTGGGACGAAGCGACAGTGCTGGAATCGCTCGGCCGCCTGGACGAGGCTATCCAGTCCTACGCGTCGGTCGCCGGCACGTCCGCCGTCTCCGACCGCGCGGCGGAGGGGATGTTCCGGGCCGGCTTCCTCGAATACCAGCAAGGCAGGCAAGCTGAGGCTACCGGGCGCTGGGTGCGCTACCTAGAGCTGGCCGCGAACAACGATGACCGGGCGAGAGCTCACTTCTGGATGGCGAAAGCCTACGCCGCCGCTGGTGACCCTGCGGCCTCGGGCCAGCAGATGGCAGCCGCCGCATCGGCGGCGCCCCTCGGCTACTACGGCCTGCGCGGCAGCGCAGTCACGGCCGGCGAGGGTACCCTGCCGGCCCCAGCCACCGAGCCCATCGCCGAGCAGCCCGACTGGGACGGCGTGGAGGCGGCTCTGCGCGCCTGGGCCGGCCCGGAGGATGGGGTGACGCGCGACGCGCTGCTGGCCAGCCAGGGATGGCTGAGGGCCGTCCAGTTGGCGCAGGCGGGCCTCAAGAGCGAGGCGGACGCCGAGTTCATGGCCCTGGCGGCGTCGGCCGACGGCGGACCCTGGCCGCTCTACCGCATCGCCCGAGCGGCGGGCGAACAGGAAAGGTATTCCGTGTCTGCCCGCGTGGGCGCTCTCCTCCTGGACGGCCCTCCCGGCCCGCCGCCGGAGGTCCTGACGCTGGCCTACCCGCTGGCCTACAAGGATATAGCCGGCAAGGCCGCCGCGGAGAACGCCTTCTCGCCCCTGCTCCTGCTCTCGCTCGTGCGCCAGGAGAGCCTCTACGACGCCGGTGCCGTCTCCCCGGCCCAGGCGCTGGGGTTGACGCAGGTGATCCCGGGCACGGCGGCCGAGATCGCCGGGCAACTGGGCCAGAGCGATTTCCACAACAGCGACCTGTTCCGGCCCTCTCTCAGCCTTCGCTTCGGCGCCCACTATCTGGCGTCCCAGTTGCAGACGTTCGATGGTGCGCTGCCGGCGGCGCTGGCCGCCTACAACGCCGGCGCCGGCAACAGCGCCCGCTGGTGGCACTCGGCCGGTGGCGACCCCGATGTGTTCCTGGAGACCATCGACTTCTCAGAGACGCGCCTGTACGTGGAGAACGTCCTGGAGAACTACGCGCGCTACCTCTACGCGTACGGCGCCATCGTCGTCCCGTCGTTGCCCCTGTAACCTGGGGCCGGGCGCCCGTTTGCCGCTGGTCGTCTGGACTGCCCACATAGGGAGCGCTAGGATGGCCATTGATGCCGCCTGTGAATTCCGCCACAGCCGCCGTCCCGGCCACGAGCGCCAACCTGGGCCCCGGGTTTGACTGCCTGGGCCTGGCGCTGGACCTGTGGTCGCGCGTCACCGTCGCCTTCGACGGCACGCCGGACAAGCGCGATCCGATGGCCAGCATGGCCCTGACCGCCGCGCACCTGCTCTTCGAGCGGCTGGACGAAGCCAGGCCGCCGCACCTCGCGGTCCACTATGAAGGCGGCATACCGATCGCCCGAGGATTGGGGGCCAGCGCCGTTGCCCGTGTCGGCGGGCTGATGGCTGCTAACGCCCTGGGCGGCAACCGTCTTGACCGGGACGGGCTGCTGTCGCTGGCCTCAGAGCTGGAAGGCCACGCGGACAACGCGGCACCGGCCATCTTCGGCGGCCTCCAGGTCTCTGTGGTTGAGGGCGGGCGCGTCCTGCACACCGGCGTCGCCCTTCCCGGCGGCCTCTCGGCCGTGCTGTTTGTCCCGCAGCTCCGCATGCCCACGAAGGAGAGCCGGCGCCTGCTGCCCGCCAGCCTGTCGCGGGCTGATGCCGTCCACAACATCAGCCGGGCAGCCCTGCTCGTGGCGGCGATGGCCCGCGGCCGCTTCGACCTCCTGGACGCGGCCACGCAGGACCGGCTGCACCAGCCGGCGCGGTCGCAACTGTTTCCAGCCATGTTCGATATCTTTGCCGCCGCCAGGGAGGCGGGGGCGCACTGCGCCTACCTCTCCGGCGGCGGTTCCACCCTCTGCGCGCTGGCCACGACCAACCAGCAGAAGATAGCGGACGCCATGCTGGAGGCGGCACGTCGCCGCGAGACACCGGGCCACACTATCATCACCGTGCCGACGGAGAAGGGCGCGGAGATAGTGGAGGCTTCCTGATGGCGCTCATCGTCCAGAAATACGGCGGCACCTCCGTGGGCACTGCGGACCGCATCAAGACCGTGGTGGCCCGCCGCATCACCGGACGCGCGGACGCCGGCGATCAGCTCGTGGTCGTCGTCTCCGCCATGGGCCACACGACTGACCAGCTGATAGCGCTGGCCCGGGAGATGACCGACCACCCCGAGCCACGGGAGCTGGACCTGCTCCTCTCCACCGGCGAAATCGTCTCTTCGGCGCTGCTGGCCATGGCCCTGAACGACCTCGGCCACCCAGCGGTCGCCCTGTCCGGCGCCCAGGCCGGCATTCACACGGACACGCGCCACGGCAAGGCCCGTATCGCCCGGCTGGACCCGCGCCGTATCCATCAGGAGCTGGAGGCGGGAAAGATCGTCATCGTGGCCGGCTTCCAGGGTACGACGGAGGAGATGGAGGTGACGACGCTGGGCCGCGGCGCTTCAGACACCACGGCCGTGGCCCTGGCGGCAACGCTCTCCGCCGAGCGCTGCGAGATATACACCGATGTCGAAGGGGTCTACACCGCGGACCCGCGCCTGGTGCCGGAAGCCCGAAAGCTGAAGGACATCAGCTACGAGGAGATGCTGGAGCTGGCCGCCTGGGGCGCCAAGGTCATGCACCCGCGGGCGGTGGAGCTGGGCGCTGCGTACAACGTCCCGATATACGTCGCATCCAGCCTCACTGACGCGCCCGGGACTCTCATCCATGGAGGGGTTGCTATGGAACAGCGGAACAAGGTGATGGGCATCGCCCACGATACCGACGTAGCGCGCATCACGATCCGGGGCGTGCCGGACCAGCCCGGCATCGCGGCGACGCTCTTCGAGCCGCTGGGCGAAAGCGGCATCAGCGTCGATACGATCGTCCAGAACGCCAGCGTGGAGCGACTGACTGACCTCACGTTCACGGTCTCCCGCTCCGACCTGGACAGGGCTCTGGAGATCGTCCGGCCCATCGCCAAGGGCATCGAGGCGCCGGAGGTGATGGCGGACACGCACCTGGCCAAGGTGAGCATAATTGGCGCCGGCATGACTTCCGGGCCGGGCTACGCCGGACGCATGTTCCGCGCCCTGTTCGAGGCCGGGATCAACATCGAGCTCATTACGACCAGCGAGATCCGCATCACTTGTCTCATCGCCGAGTCGAGCGTGGCGGACGCCGTTCGCGCCCTGCACCGTGCCTTCGATCTGCAGCAGGAAAAGTAGGGCCGCGAACCGCCCGCGGACCAGGTCTGTGGCATCTTTCACAAACCATAGGCGGCCCTGCTACAATGGCTCACGGATGACCCTCTTTAGCTGTGGAGGTCAGCGATGACGACGGCGACGAAGACGGCAGGCGGGCCGCGACTCTGGTTGAAGGCGCTCTACACGATCCCCCGCGTGGACCCGGCGACGGTAGACCCGATCAGCCGCTGGCTGATCCTCGGCCGCGTGTCCGTGGTCGTGATGACCGCCATCTCCGCCGTAATCGGCGGCCTGCTGGCCGTCCGGGACGACGTCTTCGATGCGCCGCTGCTGGTGCTGGTCGCCGTGGGGCTCGTCCTGGCGCACACGGGCAGCAACCTGGTCAACGACTTTTGGGACTTCCAGCACGGCATCGATACGCCGGACTCGCCGCGGACTAACTACGGCCCGCATCCGGTGGCCGGCGAGCAGCACGACCTGCGCGAGTTCGCCTTCGTCACGCTGATCATCCTGGCCGCCGCGACGGCGATCGGCGTCTACCTGACGGCTACCGCCGGGCTCTGGGTGCTGGCGTTCGCTCTGTCCGGGGCCTTCGTGCTGCTCTTCTACTCGGGCGGCCCGTTCCCGCTCAAGTACATTGGACTGGGCGAACTCGGGGTCTTCATAGTCTGGGGGCCGCTCATGATCGGCGGCTCGTACTACGTCATGGCGCAGGAACTACCCCTGTGGGTCATCCTGGCGTCCGTACCCTACGGCCTGGGCGTGACGACCGTCCTGTTCGGCAAGCACCTGGACAAACTGTCCTTCGACGCTTCCAAGGGGATCCGCACGATGCCCATCGTCCTGGGGGAACGGACAGCCCGCCGCGTGACGGTTACGCTCTCCGTCCTCATGTACGTCTCTACCCTGGCGCTGGCCATCTGGCAAGAGATGTGGGCGCTGGGTCTCGTCGTCGGCGCCCTGCCGCTGCTGATGCTGCTGATCCGCTTCTACCGCCAGCCGAAACCGGCGGCGCCGCCGGATGGCTATCGCGGCTGGCCCCTCTGGTTCGTCGCTGTGGCCTTCATCCACAACCGCCGTTTCGGGCTGCTGTTCGTTACCGGGCTGGCGATTCAGGTCATCGCCGAAACCGTCATCTGAGCAGCCGCCGCCGGCCTCTTCCCGCTCGTCCTGAGGCTCTCGAAGGATGAGCGGCCGCCACCGGCCGGCGCAGACCGGCGGTATGGCATACTGCGGCTGTGGATAACTACATCTGCCAGACCTGCGGTGTTCAGCACGCGGCCAGCGAGGGGCCGCCCCCACGCTGCCTCATCTGCGAGGACGAACGGCAGTACATCGGCTGGGAAGGCCAGCAATGGACCACACCGACGCAGATGCGCGAGACCGGTTACCGGAACCGCATCCGCAACGTTGACCCCGGGCTGGAGGCCATCGACACCCGGCCGCGGTTCGCCATCGGCCAGCGCGCCCTCCTCGTCCAGACGGGGCAAGGCAACTTCCTCGGGGACTGCAACAGCTACGTCGACCGCGAGACGGTGGGACGCATCAACGAGTTCG
>JBGQEU010000036.1:0-8432 GCA_041496525.1 Dehalococcoidia bacterium | reverse complement strand
GTACGGCAGGCGGCTGCTGCAGCCGATGCCGGAGATAAAGACGATCTTCTCGCGCTCGATGCCGAGGTCCGGCATCAGCTTCTGCGTCTGGGCGAGGATGGAGTAGTCGCCGCAGCCGGGGCACCAGCGCACTTCCTGGTCCGAGACGAAGTCCTTCCGCGCCAGAGGCTGTTTGTTCGGCGCCGCCGCGGTCATCGCACCCTCACCTTGTTCGTCACCATCTCCATCACCTTCTGCTCAATCTCCCGGATGAGGAACGGCCTCCCCGTCACCTTGTTCAGCCCGACCGCATCCACCAGGTAGCGGGCCCGCACCAGCATCAACAGCTGTCCCAGGTTCAGCTCCGGCACCAGCACCTTCTCGAACCGGGAAAGCACATCCCCCAGGTTGCTCGGGAACGGGTTCAGGTATCGGAGGTGAGCACAGGAGACGGAAAGCCCCTTGGCCTGCGCCCGCTGCACGGCCGTCAGGATAGCCCCGTAGGTGCTGCCCCAACCCAGGACCAGCAGTTCGCCGTCCGGCTCGCCGATGACCTCCAGGTCCGGGATGTCGTCCGCGATGCGGGCCACCTTCTCGGCGCGGTAGCGCACCATCCGGTCGTGGTTCTCGGCGTCGTAGCTGACGTTGCCGGTGATGTCTGCTTTCTCCAGCCCGCCGATGCGGTGCTCCAGGCCGGGCGTGCCGGGAACGGCCCACGGCCGGGCCAGCGTTTCCGGGTCGCGCAGGTACGGCCGGAAGGTGTCCGGGTCGGTCGCGAATGTGACCGCGATCCGCGGCAGGTCCTCGACAGCCGGGATCAGCCAGGGCTCCGACCCGGTGCCCAGGTAGCCGTCGGACAGGAACACCGTCGGCGTCATATGCTTGAGCGCGATGCGGAAGGCCTCGATGGCGTAGTCGAAGCACTCGCCGGGCGTCGCCGGCGCCACCACTGCCACCGGGCACTCGCCGTTGCGCCCGAACATGACCTGCAGCAGGTCCGCCTGCTCTGTCTTCGTCGGCATGCCTGTGCTCGGCCCCGACCGCTGGATGGCGGCGACTACGATGGGCAGCTCCACCATGACGGCCAGACCCAGCGCCTCGCTCTTCAGCGCCAGTCCGGGGCCACTCGTGCCGGTCAGCCCCAGCGACCCGCCGAAAGCGGCCCCGATGGCGGAGCCGATGGCCGCGATCTCGTCCTCGGCCTGGAAGGTCTTCACGCCGAAGTTCTTGAAGCGCGCCAGCTCCTGCAGGATGTCGCTGGCGGGCGTGATGGGATAGCTGCCGTAGAAGAGGGTCAGCCCGGAGAGCTGAGATACCGCCAGGAAGCCCAGCGCTGTGGCCTCGTTGCCGGTGATGTTGCGGTAGCGGCCGGGCGTCAGGCGCGCCTTCGGCACCCGGTAGTGGACCGGGAAAAGCTCCGCTGTTTCGCCGAAGTGATATCCGGCCTTCAATGTCTTCTTGTTGCTTTCCTGAACCGCCGGGTTCTTCCCGAATTTCTCCTCGATCCAGCGCAGCGTGGGCTCCAACGGCCGCTCGTAGAGCCAGAACATCAGACCCAGGGCGAAGAAGTTCTTGGCCCGGTCTATCTGCCTCGTGTCCAGCCCGCTGTCCTTGAGGGCGCGGGCGTTCATGCTGCTGATCGGCACCCGGATCACCCGGTAGCCGGACAGCGACCCATCCTCCAGCGGGTTCTGATCGTATGCGGCCTTCTTCAGGTTCGTTTCCGTGAACTCGTCGGTGTTGACAATCAGCGTGGCCCCCTTGGGCAGGTCCGCCAGGTGCGCTGTCAGGGCCGCCGGGTTCATGGCGACCAGGACGTCCGGGGCGTCGCCCGGCGTGTGGATGTCGTAGCTGGAGAAGCTGACCTGGAACGCGCTCACTCCGGGGATGGAGCCGGCCGGGGCGCGGATCTCGGCCGGGAAGTCCGGGACGGTGCTGACATCGTTGCCGAATACCGCCGAGGTGTTCGTGAACTGGAGGCCCGCCAGCTGCATGCCATCGCCCGAGTCCCCGGCGAACCGGATCGTCACCCGCTCCAGTTCCTGAATGTTATCGCCTTGCCTGCTCATTACTGGCGCCTCTACGCTCCCTCGGCGGTCTTCATCTTCTGGTGGGGACGCGGAGGCAGGTTCAGGACCTGCGCTGGAAAAGACTCCGCCAGGAAATTAATTACATCCTTGATGCTGAAGACGGCGATCGCCTCGCCTGTCTGCGGGTCGACAATCGGCACGTGCCGGAAGTTCTCGCGGTTCATCAGTGCAATCGCGTCACCGATCGTGTTGCTGGCCGTAAGCGTTATCGGGTCCGGTGTCATGAACCTATCCACCGGCTCGTCGTTGCCGACATCGCGCGCCACTATCTTCAGCAGCACGTCTCTTTCCGTCATGATGCCGGCCAGCTTCTTGCCCTTGCAGACCAGGACACAGCCCACCTCGTGGCGCTGCACCTCATCCACTACCCTGACGACGCCCGTCCCGCTCTGCACGGTAACAGGCAGCGTCAGTTTCAGGCTGCTGATCTTGTCGTTTAGCAACGGTTTGGCAATCCTAGGCGCTTCATCGCCGCGCGCCGAAAAAGCGAGATATCATCCGGCCGTTGCCCAGTCCTCGCGCCGGAACCGAAATCCAGGAGTCACGCGCCCTCTTGATAGCACTTGTAAATACAGTATAGCAGCACTTTACTTGAGATTCAGGCCCGCCGAGCGAGCGCTTTGCAGTGTATCTGGCAAAGCCCGGCAGAAATTGACCCGCTGCCAGCACGATGGTATGCTCCAGACGCAGTACGGGGCTGATCCCCCGAAAGGTCGCCCGTCCGGTATCGCGCCGGGGCGGACAAGAGGCCGAAGTGGCGGAACGGCAGACGCGCTGCGTTCAGGGCGCAGTGCCCGTAACGGGCGTGGGGGTTCAAATCCCCCCTTCGGCACCAACTCGAATATCAGCGAGGGGTCACGGCCGGTGCCCCCATCTTGCGCGCTCGTAGCTCAGTCTGGATAGAGCGCAGCCCTGCGGAGGCTGAGGTCGTGGGTTCGAGTCCCACCGAGCGCGCCACATACTTCGGATATGATGGGGCGCTCGTAGCTCAGCCCGGATAGAGTCCGCCTCTGGCGGAGAGGCTGAGGTCGTGGGTTCTCCGCCTCAGGCGGACACCGAGCGCGCCACTCATCTCTGCCTTCTGTCACAGCCACTCCCGCCAGCCGTCCGGCAGCTCTGCCACCAGCGTCTCGTCGGCCTCCACCTCCAGTGGCTGCAGGATGCGCGCCAGCATATTCCAGTGCCCGATGCAGAACGTCAGCTCCACCAGCTCTCGTTCGGACAAAGAGCGCTTCAGCTCGCGTCCCAGCTCCGGCGCATCCGCCGTCAGGTTAGACGCCGCATCCGCGTACCGGATCACCCGGCGATCCAGGTCCGAGAACCGCTCACTGTCTTCGAAGTCCTGCAGCGAAGCGATCTCATCCAGCGTCAGACCCACCTCCCGTCCGTAGCGGACGTGGTGGGCGAAACCGTACTCGCCGCCGCTGTTCTGGAACACGCGCAGGATCGCCAGCTCCCGCAGGCGCGGCGAGAGGTCGAGGCCGGTCAGCAGGAGCGTCGCCATCCGCAACCAGGCGCGCAGCAGCCGCGGGCTGTGGGCGAGGACGCGGAATATGTTGAGCACGCCCAGGCCGCCGCTGGCCGCGTCGAGGCGTTCGTACAGCTCGCGCAACTCCTCCGTCTGCGGCTCGTGGACGGCCGAAACGACGGACATCACGCCTGCCCCTTCTCGACAATCCGGTAGATCACTGTTCCCTGCGCCAGCAACTTGCCCTCGCCGTTCGTGACGCGCACGTCTGAGTAGATGATCTCCTTGCCCCGCTTAAGGACCCGCCCTTCAGCGAAAATGTCCTCGCCTATCGCCCCTGAGAGGTAGTTCACCGTAACACCGACGGTGGATCCGAAGTAGCGTGGCGTCGCGATCTCCGCCGTCGTCCAGGCCGCCATCGCGCCCGTCGTATCGATCAGCGAGGCGATGGCGCCCCCGTGCAGGGCGTCCCCGAAGGTGCTGTTCTCCTGCTGGTAGCGCAGCTTCAGCCTGGCGTACCCTTCCTCCGCCTCCACGAACTCCATCCCCAGGTGTCTCATGAACGGCGTCATCTCGATCACTTTGCGCATGCGCTCGTGGTTCTTCTTCACGGCTGTCTCATCCATGCGGCCCTCCCTTTGTCCGTGGCAACGCTACCCCGCTTATCCGGGCACCAACGCGATGTGCACGGCCTCCTCGCCCGGCACCTGCCCGGCCAGCAGGCGCAGCGCCCGCTCGGCCTCGGCCAGGGGCAGCGTGTGCGTGTGCAGCTTCTCCAGCGCGTACTTCCCCGACTCTATCAGCCGGACCGCCCGCTCGTAGTTCCGGTAGTCGACGCCGAAAGCGCCGAACACGGTCAGCTCCTTGTACACGATGCGATCGCTCAGGAACTGCGGCACCGGTTGCGCGCCCTTCGTCCCGGCCAGCACCACCCGCCCACCTCGCCGGGCCAGGTCGATCGCCTGGTTCACGGCGTCCACCGCGTAGGCCGTGACATCGATGACCACGTCCGCCAGGCG
The DNA here is from genome assembly GCA_041496525.1 of Dehalococcoidia bacterium. Lineage (GTDB taxonomy): Bacteria > Chloroflexota > Dehalococcoidia > SM23-28-2 > RBG-16-64-32 > JBGQEU01. Next base: position 3,876 of record JBGQEU010000036.1, on the reverse strand, counting down.
CCCGTCCGTCGCCTCGCGCACGACTCGCGCGGCGTCCTCTCGCTCCACGTCGACCGTGTGATCGGCGCCGAACTCCCTGGCCAGGGCCAGCTTCCGGGCGTCCTTGCCCAGGCCGGTGACGATGATGCAGCCCGCTCCGGCTTCCCGGGCGGCGATGACACTGGCCAGCCCGCGCTGGCCGGGCCCCAGGATGACAATCGACTCGCCGACGCCTAGCGAAGGCATATCGACGGCCCAGCGGAAACCGGCCCCGAGAGGGTTGAACAGGACGGCGATCTCCGGCGGCACCCTCTCATCGACGCGGTGCAGGAGGGCGTGGGGGTCCAGGTAAAGGTAGTCGGCGTAGCCGCCCCACAGGCCCGGAGGCACATCGATGCCCAGGTAGCCGTACGCGTTCATGCGATGGTGGCCGTTGCAGAGGCGGTAAGCGCCGTCCACACAGTTGCGACAGAACCCGCAGGGGATCAGCGTCTCCACCGCCACGCGGTCGCCGGCCTTCAGCCCCCAGCGCCGCGCCGCCTCCTCCCCGATCTCCACGATGCGGCCAACCGGCTCGTGTCCGGGGATGACGGGCAGGCGGACGGGCAGCGCCCCCTCGTACTGTTCGTAGTCGGAGCCACAGATACCGCACGCCTCCACCTTTAGCAGCCCGTCCTCCGGCCCGGTCTGCGGCAGAGGCAGCTCGCGCATCTCCAGCGTGCGCGGCGCCGTCTGGACTATGGCTCTGGCCAGGTGGCCCATGTCCGCCCGCTGCCGGTCACCGGGGGACGGCCGCCGCCCGCAACTGCGGCATCACCTTGGCGGCCATTAACTCCATGCTCCGCGTCACCTTCTCGTGGGCCAGCCCGCCGATGCGCGTCCAGCCCAGGTAGTGCGTGAACCCGCACAGCTCCGAGATACGGCCGATGCGGTCCACCACCTGGTCCGGACTGCCGGCGATGACGGCGCCACCTTGCACAACGGCGTCCCACGTCGCCACCTCCAGGAAATCGCGCGCCCGCTCGTACATCTCGTAGCCCGGCACCGCCTGCTGCCCCTTGGGCGGCGCGATGTATTTGGCGAACGTCTTGTAGTACCACATCACCGGGCCGCTGAAGTCGTCCAGCGCCTCCTGGCTCGTGTCGGCGACGTACGTCATCGTCAGCGCCGCGATCTCGTGGTCCGCCGGGTCGCGGCCGTGCTCGCGCAGCGCCTGCCTGTACTCCTCGATCTGGGCAGCGCCGCGAGTGACGTCGAAGCCGAAGACCGGCGCGCACATCAGATTGAAGCCGTAGCGGCCGCAGAGCTGGAACGTCTCGGGGCTCAGGGACGCCATCCAGACCGGCGGGTGCGGTTTCTGCAGAGGCTTGGGGCGCACGCTCAGATCGTGTATCTGGTAGAACTTGCCGTCGTAGCTGAACCGCTCCTCCGTCCACGCCTTCTGGATGATCTCCACCGATTCGTGGAACATGGCCCGCGATTGCGTCTGGTCTACCCCGTAGCCCCGGAACTCGTGCGGTTGGTAGCCGCGGCCCACGCCCAGGTCCACGCGGCCGTCCGACAGCAGGTCGATGATCGCGAAGTCTTCGGCCACGCGCACCGGGTGGTTCAGCGGCAAGACCACAACGCCGGTCCCGAGCCTGATCCGCTTGGTCCGCGCCGCCACGGCGGCCAGGGAGACCGCCGGCGAGGCGCAGTAGCCATACTCGCTGAAGTGGTGCTCCGCCGGCCAGACAGAGTCGAACCCATAGTCCTCGGCGCGAACCATCAGGTCGAACTGCTCGTCGACGATCTCCTTCTCGGTCCGGTCCATCGGGTTCTCGAAGAGATGGAGTAGTCCGAACTTCATCGTCGCGCTCCTTTGCGGCTGTCCAGCAACCGGCGCTTTATCGCTTCTGCTGCTGCAGGGACGGCGCCACGAAGCGCTCCCGGATCACCGCTTCCGCCTCGCTCACGATGTCCCGCACGATCTCCCCGGCCGGCTTGATCTCGTGCACCAGTCCGGCGCTCTGGCCGGCCGGCTGGAACGTCCGGTGCGGATCGAAATGGTCGGTGACGCCCATGTAGTCCATAACCCGGTTCCGCACGGAGAGCATCGCCTGCATGGGGAAGGGCTGGATCTGGTCCGCCTTCCGTTCCCATTCCTCGGCATAGTCCGTGCGGATCGTGCGCGCCGGCTTGCCCGTGTAGCAGCGCGTGCGCTGCGTGTCCGCATCCGTGGCCCGCACGATCGCTTCGCGGTAGCCGGGCGCCGCCTGCGCTTCCGGCGAGGCGATAAAGCGGGTGCCGAAGATGGCGCCCTGCGCTCCCAGCGCCAGCGCCGCCACCAGCCCGCGTCCGTCGGCCAGGCCCCCGGCCGCGATCACCGGGATCTTGACGGCGTCCACCACCTGCGGGATGAGCGCCATGCCCCCTACCTCGCCGGTGTGCCCGCCCGCCTCCGTGCCCTGCGCCGCCACGATGTCCGCGCCTGCCGCCTCCGACTTCTGGGCGTGCCGCACCTTGCCGCACATCACCATCACCGTCATGTCCCGCCGGTGCATCTCCTCGATGAACTCGGCGGGCACGGCCAGGCCGGCGACGAAGACGCGGACGTCTTCCTCGAAGACCACCTCCATGTGCGGCCGGATCTGGTCCGGGATCGGGGCCAGGAGGTCCACGGCGAACGGCTTGTCGGTGAGGTCGCGGGTGCGGTGGATCTCATCACGTAGCCGCTCCGGGTCGAGCGTAGCAGCGCCGATGATGCCCAGGCCGCCGGCGTTGGACACGGCGGCCACGAGCTTGGACAGCGACACGCCGCCCATGCCGGCCAGGAAGATGGGGTACTCGATCCCCAGTTGGTCACAGACGGGGGTGTGCAACGGGTGATGCATGTCTCACTCTTTCCGCGGGGCGCGCGCCCCGCCTCGATGTCGGTTTCTCAAATAATAGGTGCGGCACGGCGAAAGTTCAACCCTTACGTCAGCGTAAACCAGGCAGCGCTGCGACCGCGTGGGTGTTCTTGCTCCGCTCATGGTTCGAGAGCCTCCCCCCGGAGGCGGGCACGCACCATGAGCGGGAAGGCAGGCCGTCTGCATGCGAAAGCGATTCCTTTCCGCTCGCCCTGAGCCTGTCGAAGGGCTTCGACTAGCTCAGCCCGAACGGGAAGCGGAGACGTTATCTGCTCAGTCTGGGCCACAGCCATCCCGCGCGCCCTGCGCGCCCGCCGCAGGAGGGAGCCTGTCGAAGCCTGTCCTGAGCAAAGTCGAAGGGTGAGCGGGGCGACAAGACCGCGCAGCCTCTGCAGGCTTAGCCCGTCGCCGTGAGCCTCAAGCGCCCGCCGGCCTTGATCTCCCGCACCACCTCGGACGCCTCTTCCGCAGTCAGTGGCACGCCGTCCCGGAACACGACCGAGTTGGTGTGTACGGACGTCACCCGCGGGCCGGGCGTGATGATGCCGGCCAGGTTCAGCGGGTCGACCGCGCTCACGCGCACCAGCTCCCCGGCCTTTCCCGTCTTGCGCACCTTCCGCAGCGATTCCACAGCCTCCGGCCGGGCGTACTGCTCGCCGTAGAACGCCGCCACGAAGCGGCCGCCGCGCACCGTCCCCCGCGCCTCCATCCGGCGCAGCGCTCGCAGCATATCGCGCCACGGCACCATCACGTTCTCACGCTGGAGCAGGTCGCGGAAGATTACGCCGTAGCGGAAGAGGAGCTGCTCGGCCCACGCTTCGGCGAGCTCCTCCGCGCCCGCACCGTCGCCATCCAGCGATGGCACCAGCGACCAGCGGCCGGAGGGCAGCCCGACGGCCAGACTGCGGAAAAGCCGCGCCCGCCGGGGCTGCCGGAAGTGGCGCCGCCGCGCCGACGCCATCAGAGAGCGCAACGCCTCGAAGCCGTCCGCCGTGGCCAGACCTCT
>JBGQEU010000035.1:0-8454 GCA_041496525.1 Dehalococcoidia bacterium | reverse complement strand
GCCAGGTGGAACTCGCGGCGGTTCAACTCGGCTGCCTTCTGCACGGCCCGGCGGGCGGTCGGTGTCTGGTTGGCCACTTCTATGGCGTCGAAGTATACGCCGTCCGCCGTGGCCGCGATTATGCGCTGAATGGCCCGCCGGTTCAGGCTCAGGGTCAGCCAGCACAGTGGATGGGGGATGACACAGAGGCCCTGCCGGCGGTGGACAGCTTCCAGTACCTCGCGCACCGGCCGGAAGCACGGCAGCGGCTCATCTACAAACAGAGCCAGGATGTGGCCTTCCATCGTCGTGACCTCGATGCCGGTCACCAGCTGGAACCGGTAGCGGCCCCTGGCCCAGACCTCGCGGGCGTTCAAGGCGCCCCGAATGTCGTCGTGGTCGGTGACGGCGATGACGTCCAGGTCAGTCTCTGACTCCACGTAGTCTAGAAGCTCTGGCACTTCGGCCATGCCATCGCCGTAGGCCGTATGGACGTGCAGATCGGCCTTCCCCATGGCGTCCAGCTACTCCCCTCCCGCCGCGGCCGGCTGGCGATGGCCCGGCTGTGCGGTGGTGTCCCATACGGACTCCAGGACCGCCCATTGTTCGGGGTGCTCTCGCACATGGCGCTCGAACCGCTCCAGGAACTGAAGTTCGCCCCTTCTCACGTCTTGCTGGAGGTCGCCTGTGGGTGTCAGGTCCAGCGGCGGCTCCATGTACGCCTCGTAGCGGCCGCGGCCAGTTCTGACGGAGAAGCAGGGGATGACCGTGGCCCCTGTGCGCAGGGCTACCTCGATCGGGCCGGTGGGCATCAACGTTTCTACCCCGAAGAAGGGCAGCATCTCCTTTGGCCCCTGAATGTCCCGGTCCCCGGTCAGCGCCACCACGCCGCCCTGCCGCAGGGTCCGCATCACCCGCTTTACGCCGGGCACGCCCACCGGCATGAACGTGAGACCTTTGCTGGACCGGAAGGCGTCCATGAGGCGCGACAGCCGCGGTGGCTTGACGGGCTCCGTGAGGATGACCGCGCGGATGCCCAGGGCCACGAGGGCCTGTGCGACCATCTCCGGGTTTCCGTAGTGCCCGGTCAGCATGACGACCCCCTGGCCTGACCTGACGGCGGACATCAGGTGTTCTTCCAGGCCGACCGTGACGAGTTGATGGTCGAAGAACTGGTGCGCGTCGAGATGGGGCAGCCGCGCGATGTCAGCATAGTAGAGCGCGACGTTCCGGAAGACCTGCCGGGCCGCCCGCGCCACCTCACGCCTGGGCGCGCCGGCGGGCATGACGTGTCGCAGGTTATCCCAAACATTGCGGCGGGCGTTGCCGGCCAAGCAGTAGGCGGCATCGCCGATCAAGTTGGCCAGCCCGTACAGCAGGGGCAGCGGCAACCTGCCGAGCACGTGAAAGGCGAAGTAGTACAGCAGGTACTTCCACATGCCGGGTCACTGTCATGGGGCCGGTGCTGCCCCGTTTCCGCTCTTGGCCTGGATGAACTCCTCAACCAGAATTCGGGCCTGCTCGTCCGTGAACTGTCGCGGTGGCGACTTCATGAAGTAAGAGCTCGGACCGGTGAGGGCGCCGCCCTGGCCGCGGTCCAGCGCCAGCTTGCAGCAGCGGATGGCGTCGATGACGACGCCCGCGGAGTTGGGGCTGTCCCAGACCTCCAGCTTCGCCTCCAGGTTGAGGGGCACTTCGCCGAAAGCCGTGCCCTCCATCCGGATGTAGCACCACTTTCGGTCTTGCAGCCACGGCACGTAATCGCTGGGGCCAACGTGGATGTCGCCCTCGGCCATCTTGTAGTCGAGCTGAGAGGTCACGGCGTTTGTCTTGGAGATCTTCTTACTGGCCAGCCGCTCCCGCTCCAGCATGTTCAGGAAGTCGGTGTTGCCGCCGAAGTTGAGCTGGTACGTCCGGTCCAGGCGGATGCCGCGTTCCATGAAGAGCCGCGTGAGTACGCGGTGCAGGATCGTCGCCCCCAGCTGGGACTTGATGTCATCGCCGATTATGGGCAGGCTGCGGTCCTCGAAGCGCCGGCGCCAGTACTCCTCACGGGCGATGAAGACGGGGATGCAGTTGACCAAGGCGCACCCCGCCTGCAGGACCTGCTCCACATACCATTTGGTCGCCTCTTCGCTGCCCACGGGCAGGTAGTTGACGACGACGTGCGTCTCCGTGTCCCGCAGGATCTGGACAATGTCGGAAGTGGGCCCGGGAGCCTTGTGGACGATGTCAGAGAGGTACTTGCCGATGCCGTCGTGGGTCATGCCACGGGAGACTGTAACTCCGGTGCGCGGCAGTTCGGCGAACTTGAACGTGTTGTTGGGCGGAGCGAAGACGGCATCCGAGAGGTCCTTGCCCACCTTGTTCTGATCGATGTCGAACGCCGCCACGAACTCCACGTCCGCAACGTGATAACCACCCAGGTTCGGGTGCATCAGCCCCGGGATTGAGGCGTTCTCGTCCGTGTTGCGATAGAACTGGACGCCCTGGACGAGAGACGACGCGCAATTGCCGGCTCCAATGATAGCGACGTTGATCTTGCCCACTTAACACCTCTTTCTGCTGCGAGCGGCCTGCTGCATTGTACTTTCGTGCGGTACCGGCAGCAACCCGAACCGGCGCCGGTTATCGGCGCCGCTGGTGTCAGTTGTAAGCCACGGACTGAAGGCGCGGCAGTACAGCGGGGTCAGATGTCAGCCGACGGAGCCCGGGCGGACCCGAGGACAGGCAATGGAGCTTGGGCGCGCTCCGCTATCGCCTAGCTCTTACCGATGCGGAACATCTTCGTCTTGCAAACCGGGCAGGAGCCTTGTGTAGCGGGCCGGCCGTTCTTCAGGGTTGTGCGCTGCGGGTTGCTCATCTCTCTCTTCTGGCGGCACTTCAGACAGTAAGCCTGCATATCAATCCCCTCTTTCTTGGTGCGCGGACCGTATCCGTCCTACCTTTTGCGACCAGCATAATGATTCGGTGAGCGTTGTCAAGAGCAGGTTCAGTGCAATCTGAGAGCTTTTACGTTACAGGGAACACTTTGCGCGGGCGCCAGGCCTGCAGTTTGCCGTCGTAAGAAAGAATCCCCACCAGCGATCCATCTTCGGCGTAGGCCCGCACCTGTCTGCCGGGCGCCGATTGCCCCAGCGGGGCGGCCTGGGCCTCGTCGAGATGTACAGCCTGGCCGTGTCTGACGTCTTTTTCGTCCTCTATATGCAGAGTCACGGCGGGCAGGCCTATCAGCCCGCAGTCAACCGGCAGCATCATCGTCCGCCAGGAGCCATCGGTTAGTGCCTGCTCCAGGTCCGCGCCCCCGACAGCCGACTCCAGCGTGAAGGGGCCGACGCGCGTCCGTGCCAGGCGCGCCAGGTACGCGCCGCAGCCCAGTTGCTGGCCGATGTCGTGCGCGAGACTGCGAATGTAGGTCCCCTTGCCACACTCTATCTCTAGCTCGACGATGGGGGCGGCGAAATCAAGGAGGTCTAAACGGTACACTTTCACCGGCCTGGCCGAGAGGACAAGCGCCTCTCCTTTCCTGGCCCGCTGGTATGCCGGTCGGCCTCCCACCTTGATGGCGCTGTATCGGGGAGGCACCTGCTGGATCTCCCCGACGAACCGCTGCAGCACCTGTCGCAGCGCCTCCTCCGAGACGGCGTCCGGCGCCCCTGTGGCGACCACCTGTCCTTCGGAGTCGTAGGTATCGGTTGAGATGCCGAGGTGAATTGCGGCGCGGTAGGTCTTTGGCAGGTCCATCAGGTATTCGCTGACGCGGACGGCCTGGCCCAGACAGACCAGCAGAACCCCCGTGGCCGCTGGGTCCAGCGTACCGGCGTGGCCTACCTTCCGTTCGCCGGTCCCCCTCTTCACGCGGCGGACGACGTCGAATGAGGTCTGGCCCAGGGGTTTGTCTACGTTCAGGATACCGGAGACGGTCATGGGGTGGTGTCGTTGCGTGACACCTTCTTCATCAGGTCCAGAATGCGAGCCGCTTCCTCTATAGTCTCGTCAAGTACAAAGTGCAGGTGGGGGACGCGTCTGATGCGGATGCGATCAATCAGATGACGGCGCAGGAAAGGCGCGGCGGCGGAGAGTGCCCGCAATGATGACGTCTTTGATTCGTCATCGCCCAGCACGCTGACGAAGACGGTGCAGTTCTCCAAATCCGGCGATACTTCGGCCCGAGTAAGGCTGACGATGCCGGTCAGCCTGGGGTCGCGCAGCTCCGCCCATATGAGGTCGGAGAGTTCTTGCCGGAACAAGACATTAAGACGCTCCGTGCGCCTGCTCAAACCGGCTCTCCTTCAGGATCCGGGCGCTAGCCCTTTTGCTCTACGTGAAAGGCCTCGATAACGTCGCCTTCCTGGAAGGCGACGAACTTCTCGACGCCGATCCCGCACTCCAGACCGGCTGTAACTTCACGCACGTCGTCCTGGAAGCGGCGCAGGCTGGATATCTTGCCTTCATGGACAGCGTTCCCGCCGCGCATCACACGCGCCGAAGCGTTGCGCCGGATGACGCCATCGCTGACTGAACAGCCGGCGGCGCGGCCGCCTCTGACCTTGAATACGGCCCGCACGTCGGCGTGGCCATCGATGACCTCGGCCAACACCGGCTGCATCAGGCCCTTGACCGCCAGCTCGATGTCCTCGATCAGCTCGTAGATGATCTGATAGTGCCGAATGTCGACCCGCTCGCTATCGGCCAGCCGGCGGGCGGTCGGGTCAGTGCGGACGTTGAACCCCACGATGACCGCTTTGGAGGCCGACGCCAGCATCACATCGGACTCGTTGATGTTACCAACGCTGGTGTGAATCACGTTCACGCGCACGTCTGCGGCCCCGAGACGCTCCAGGGAGCCCCGGATTGCTTCCACGCTCCCGTTCATGTCTGCTTTGATGATGATGTTGAGGTCCTTGACGCGGCCGGCAGCGATCTCTCCGGAGACCGCCTCCAGCGTCACGGCGCGCAGCTGGGCGCCTTCGGCTTGCTGCCGCTCGTGGGCTTCAGCCATCTCTCGCGCCGCCCGTTCATCGGCGATGACGCTGATGAGGTCGCCTGCCCGTGGCACCGCGTCCAGTCCCAGCACCTCCACCGGCGCCGAGGGTCCTGCCTCCGCCACACGCTGGCCGTGGTCGTTGAACATGGCCTTGATCTTTCCCGATGTGTGGCCGGCCACTACCGTATCTCCCACGCGTAGCGTGCCCTTCTGGATGATCACTGTGGCCATCGGGCCGCGGTTGGCGTTCATCTCGGACTCGATGATAGTGCCCTCGGCGGGCCGGTCGGGATTGGCCTTCAGCTCGGACATCTCTGCTACCAGCACGATGTGTTCCAGCAGGTCGTCCAGCCCCGCCTTCGTTTTTGCGGACACTGGAATGGCGGGTACATCGCCGCCGTATTCCTCGATGACCACGTTGTGCTGGGTGAGCTGCTGTTTGACGCGGTCTGGGTTGGCCGCCGGCAGGTCGGTCTTGTTGATGGCAACGATAATCGGCACGGCGGCTGCCTTGGCATGGTCAATGGCCTCGATCGTTTGCGGCATCACGCCATCGTCGGCCGCCACGACCAGCACGGCGATGTCTGTCACGGTGGCGCCCCGGGCCCGCATGGCGGTGAACGCCTCGTGGCCCGGAGTGTCGATGAACGTGACCTTGTGGCCGTTCACTTCTACCTGGTAGGCGCCGATGTGCTGAGTGATGGCCCCTACCTCCTGTTCGGTCACTTTCGTCTTGCGGATGGCATCCAGGAGGCTGGTCTTACCATGGTCCACGTGGCCCATCACCGTGACCACCGGCGGTCGTAGGCGCAGATGGCCCTCTTCCTCTTCTGCCAGTGCCGGGCCGGCGCGAGCTGCCGTAGCCTCTTCCGGTTCCGGCGTAAAACCGAGCGCCTGCGCTACGCCGGCCGCCATCTCGTAATCGACCGACTGGTTGATGGCGGCCATGACGCCGCGCTTCATCAGTTCCTTGATGATGTCGATCGGCCCGATGTTCAGCAGCTCCCCGAGTTCGCGAACGGTGATGTGCCGTGGCAGCTTGACCGCCTTGACGGCGGCCACTTCCTGCGCCGGCGCAGTGCCAGCCGGGCCTTCGCGCGGCACTGTCATGGAGTCACCTCAATCCCAGCCGCGAAAGCCCTCAACCCTTCGGCATCTTCGGACAAGATACTCACCTTCAGCGACCTCTCCAGCCGGCCCTTCTTGATCGCCTGTTCCCAGCAAGACGGCTGCTGGCAAAGGTAGGCCCCGCGTCCCGGCTCCTTGCCGGTAGGATCAGGTAGCACCCTGTTCTCTGCTGTACGCGCGATGCGCACGAACTCCCGTTTGGCGCTCACCCTGCCGCAGGCCACGCAGGTCCTTTGCGGGAGGGGCCTGGTGCGGACGGCCGTGGCTCTGGCCATGGCTACTTCTCCTCCCATGTCGAGAGGTCGGCGTCGACGTCGGTATCTTGGTCTTCGGCAGTCGCCAGACGGCGGCCGCGCTTCGGCGGTTTCTTGGCCTTCACTTCGCTTTCGGCGGCGCGCTCCGCTTTCTTGGCCTTCTTGGCCTTCTTGGCCTTTGTGGGTGGCTCGTTCTGCACAGGCGGCAGGTCCTCGGCGAAGCGGATCTTGGGCTCTGCAGTCGTCGCGGTCGCCGCTTCCGGCGCTGCCGCCGTCTCGGGCGCCGGCTCTCCCGCCTCGCCTTCCTTCTGAATCACTTCCATCCACGGCTCGGCGGTAACGGCGCGCTCCGCTTCGGCCGGCGGTAGCGGCGGCGCCGCGGTCCCGGTGGCGGCGGCCTTAGCGGCGGGTGCAGCGGCCAGCGCCTCCTGCATCACCGATTCCGGCTTGATATCTATGCGCCATCCCGTCAGCTTGGCGGCGAGGCGGGCGTTCTGGCCCTCCTTACCGATGGCCAGGGAAAGCTGGCGGTCCGGGACGATGACAGACGCCGTGTTGTCATCTTCAGTGACGCGCACGGTGAGCACCTGGGCCGGACTGAGGGCGTGAGCCACGAACTTGGCCGGGTCCAGGTCCCACTGGATAACGTCAATGCGCTCGCCATTCAGCTCGTTGACGATGTTCTGGATGCGGATGCCGCGCAGGCCAACACAGGAGCCCACGGGATCGACACCCTCCTGGCGGGCGGCCACCGCCACTTTGCTGCGGTAACCGGCCTCGCGGGCGATGGACTTGATCTCGACGATGCCGCGGTAGATCTCCGGCACCTCCAGCTCGAACAGGCGCTTGAGCAGGTTCTTGTGCGTGCGCGAGAGGATGAGCTGCGGCCCCCGGATGGAGCGGTGGACCTCCAGGAGGTAGAACTTCATCCGCAGGCCGGGCCGGTATTGCTCGCTGCGGACCTGCTCCGCGGCGGGGATAATCGCTTCTGTCTTGCCGAGGTCCACGACGGCGTGCTTGGGCTCGATGCGCTGGATGACGCCGGAGACGATATCGCCCTCGCGGTTGGAGAACTCCTCGAACACCATCTCCCGCTCCGCCTCGCGCAGCCGCTGCAGGACGACCTGCTTGGCGGTCTGAGCGGCGATGCGGCCGGCGGCGGAAGGGTGGACCTCTTCCAGCAGCACGTCGCCCAGCATGACATCGGGCTTGATTCGGCGTGCTTCTGGCAGCGCGGCCTCGATCTTGGGGTCCGTCACTTCCTGGACGACGGTGCGCTCCAGGTAGACGTGATGTTCGCCGGTCTCACGGTCGATGCGGACGGCTACGTTACCCAGGATATCGCTGTCTTTCTTGTAAGCGGATACGAGGGCCGCCTCCATGGCCTGGAGCACGACCTCTTTGGGCAAGTTCTTCTCTGCCGCCAGCTGTGTGATGGCGATCATGAATTCGCTTTTCACGCCCGGTCCCGACCTCCTGAACGCCCCGTCCTGAGCCCTTGTCGAAGGGCCAAAAAAAAGTGGGTGCCACCCCACTCCATGAAGAGAGCGCTATTCCGTTCCAAACTATAGCACTTGCCCCGAGCGCTTACAACAAGGGAAATCCGCAGGTGTTTACGCCCCCAGCCTGCTGCCGACGGCCGCCACCGCCTCCGCCAGCGGCACCAGCTCGCTCTCCGCCGCCGCGCGCGCCTTCAGCTCCAGCGAGCCGGACATGAGCTTGCGCGGGCTGACCGTGACCCGCAGCGGCATCCCCAGCAGGTCGGCGTCGTTGAACTTGACGCCGGGCGTCTCCTCGCGGTCGTCGTAGAGGACGGCAAGGCCGGCCGCCCGCAGGTCGTCGTACAGGCGCTCGGCGGCCTCCTGCACCTCGGGACGTTCCGGCTGCAGGGCGACGAGGTGGATGTCGAACGGCGCCAGCTCGCGGGGCCAGACGATGCCCGCCTCGTCGTGGTTGGCCTCGATCACGGCGGCCAGCAGCCGCTCCGTGCCGATGCCGTAGCTGCCCATGACGGCGGGGCGCTGCTTGCCCTCGGCGTCCAGAAAGGTGGCGCCCAGCTTCTCGGCGTAGAAGGTGCCCAGCTTGAACACCTGGCCCATCTCGACG
>JBGQEU010000034.1:0-8637 GCA_041496525.1 Dehalococcoidia bacterium | reverse complement strand
GATGCCTGCCTGGTGGGCGACGTTGGCGTTTCTTGCCGTTGTCGCCATAGACCCAAGCCGGCGCGCGGGGACGCTGACCACCAGTCCCGCGTCTAGAGACATAGTTTCGTCAGGTGGCTCTGCGAGTATGACTACCCGGAATTCCTCGCCGTCGCCCAAGCGTTCCATGCCCGGTACCTCTGGCCAACGTGAAAGAACCAGCAGGCGCCCATGGCGCTTCCGGCCGGAACCGTCCGCCAGGGCCAAGGGAAGGTGAACCAGGGGATCGAGGTCTCCCTGGCCGTTGCGAGCGGGGCTGCGCTGAGTGGCCGTCGGCTGCATGTTGGTACTCGTGAGCGAGGATGGATCGAATCGCTGCGCGTCTGCGCGAACAGCCCTCATTCTCACCGGCTTGGCATCGCCGGCCCATGCGGGCTTCTACGTAAATCAGTGCCGTCTTCGCATGTAGGTCACCCGCCCCACACGCGTCGATCTAGAAGGTGATGTCATGGATGTCTTCCACCAGATCGCGATACCGCTTCTACGGTTCCCTTAGCAAGTCCCGTCACACACGGGCGGGCCGGCCATCACGGATGCCGCCAACCGGGGCGGCTCATCGGCGATATTGTGCTCGCTTCAAGAGGAGGCGCCGCTGGGTAGCAGTGCGGCCACCCGACGGGCGATAGCCAGGCCGGCGGTCAGCCCGGGCGATTCGATGCCGCCCAGGTGTACATAGCCCTGATCGGCGAAGATGAGGAAATCGCGCGCGGCCTGTCCCGGCCCGGACAGCTTCGGCCGGTAGCCCACCTGGCCCGGCTGCAGATCATCCGCCGCCAGCCGCGGCAGATAGCGCTGCGCCGCATGCAGGAACGCCTCGCGCCTATCGTCGGCGGCGCGGAAATCCAGCGGCTCACCTTCGTCCAGCCACTCAGCGTCGGGCCCCAGGTGCAGCCCGCCATCGATGTCCAGCGTCAGGTGGACGCCCAGCCCCTCCCGGCCCTCGTGTGGCAGCGGATAGACCAGGTGCGATATCCCGGCCGCCTTTTCCCGGCTCACGATATCGTAGTAACGGCCTTTGTTCACATACTGACGAAACTCCGGATGTCCCCCGCCTCCGTCCGGGTGGGAGCCGGCGAGCGCGCCGATGCGCTCCGCGCCCAGCCCGGCCGCGTTGACGACCGCACCGGCCGCCAGCCGCAACGTCTCGTCATCCGGCCCCGCTCCTGCGACCACGAATCCACCGCCGCTTCGCCTGATCTGCGTCACGGCGTGATGGAAGGCGAAATGCGCGCCCCCGGACCTCGCGGCCTCGAAATACGACCTCATCAGCCCCATCTGGTCCACCACGCCAGATGTACCCGAGTACAGGGCGCGCGCCGCATGTATAGCGGGCTCCAGCGAACGCACCTCGTGGCCGTCCATCATCGTTAGCTCCGGCACACCGTTGGCGGCGGCGGCCTGCGCCAGCCTCTCCAGCCCCACCACCTCGTCCTCATCGAAGGCCACTATCAGCTTGCCCAGCCGCCTCACAGGTACGGCGTGCTCGTCCGCCCAGGCGTACAGCAGCCGGTTACCCTCGACGCACAGCGATGTCCTCAACCAGCCCGTGGGATAGTAGATCCCGGCGTGGATGACGCCGCTGTTGTGCGAACTGTTCTCCCGGCCGTAAGACGGGTGGCGCTCCAGGACGGCCACAGAGTGGCGCTCTGATACTGCCGCGGCCACCGCGAGGCCAATGACTCCCGCCCCAATAACGGCCACGTCCACGTCACGCTGAAGGACACCGGCACGAGTCATCATTCGCTTACGGCAAGCTCCCGCGGCCGGGGCTCGCAATTGCGCCACCGGCCGGCCATCTGACGGTGGACGCTCGTGACCGTTAGTCGTCTCCCCGCGGCTGCGACCGCCGCAGAAGATCGCGGGAGCCCTGGATAGTTCTCCCACTGAAACGCGGTCGCCGCAGGGGCCATGGCTGCTGGACGGGGAGGATTCCTATCTAGGCCAATCTGCACGCGTAGCGCTGGTACGTCTCGAAGGCGTTCAGCAGGGCGGTGGACATCGCCTTCTGAGAGGGGCAGACGTAGCGGTGGCGAATCTCCTCCGCAAGGGCGATCGGGCTCTCATTGATGTTGCGCCCGATAAGGACAGCCGCGAGGAGCTTCGCTCCCAGATCCGGGATCGCCCCGCACCCCACGGACACGATCTCCCCCGAGACGCGGTCCGTCTCCAGCTCCACCGATAATACCGGCGAGGAGCCGCTGTGAGCGAGGCTCTCGGGCAGACGGGCGTGCCCGACGACGACAACTGTCGGCGCGGTCCCAACTTCCGAAGCGCCGAGGGCAGTGCGATCCACTTTGGTCTCCATGGTTCCTCCCCCTGCTGAGGTCTGACGAAAGACAGGCTCCGCAGGATCAGCAATTGTATCAGCACGATGAACGCGGGCGAAAGGGAAGCTTGATTCTGGGTAGTGGAGCTTCCGTGAACCTTGCGTGCAGCGGACGTCGCGGAGCACCGCACCCCGGGCAATTCTTCGGCGGGATCATGTGCGGCGGGATCATGGCACGCCGCCGCGGCCCTGAGGCGAAGGTCACAGCATCTTCACGACTTTCACTGAAGTTATGATTGACTGAGGGTCAGACGCTCCTGATAACATGGCGCGTCAGTAGCCGAGACACTCGGCGTTGCCCTGCGGCCGAAGTTCGCCCCTCAGGCCGCGCACCGGGCCGCCACCCCCCTTGGCGAATCCCCTGCGGGGCCCACGCACTTTCCCCGTTAAGCTTCTCTCCATTCTCCCGCATATCTGTGCGCCTGTAATGTGCGCTCGGCGTTGTGGGGGATGGCTCCGGCGAGGGCCCAGCCCCCCGGGGATGCTGGACGGCGACGAAATTGTGTAAGGAGGCGAAGTGGAAGAGCGGACGTGTGTGTCCCCGAAGCAGATGGCCCTGCAGGTAATCGTGGGCAAGGCGTACGGCGCCCGCGAAATGAGTGGTGAGAGTAGCGCCCCCCTGTCGATGCCGTTGACGGGCGTGGCGGTACCGCCCCAGGTACGAATGGAAGACGTGCGAGGGGCGGGCAGCGGACGGCAACCGGGCGGGCGCTCGGGGAACCCGGCCTCGTGCGTGGCTACCGCGCCGCCGGCCGGACGCCGGGCCTTCGGAGGTCTGCCATGCAGATGGTGATCCTGGCCGGGGGACTGGGCATGCGTTTGCGTCCCCTGACGGAGCGCGTGCCCAAGTGTCTGGTCCCGGTCAACGGCAAACCCTTCCTGGAGTACCAGTTGGAGATGCTGGGCCGCCGGGGCGTGCGGGACATCGTCCTCTGCGTGGGCCATCTGGGAGAGGCTGTTCTCGATCATTGCGGCACCGGCCATCGCTTCGGTGTCAACATCGTCTACTCCTGGGAACGGGATGGGTTGCTGGGGACAGCGGGCGCTCTGAAACAAGCCGAGCCGCTCCTGGACCCGGAGTTCTTCGTGACTTACGGTGACTGCTATCTCCTGCTGGCTTACCGGGAGATCATGACGAGTTTCCGGTCCAGCGATGCTCTGGGCATGATGGTGGTCTATCGCAACTCCGACCGCCTGGAGCGGAGCAACGTCGTGGTCCGGGACGGCCGCGTGACGGCCTACGACAAGAACACGCGTCTGCCCGGCATGGTGCACATCAACGAGGGGCTTTCCGTGCTGCGGCGGCGTGCCCTTCGCGTGATCCCCGAAGGCGAGCCACTGTCACAGGAGGAGTTCTATGGGGACCTCATCGCCAGGGACAAGCTGCTGGCCTACGAGACCCAGCAGCGCTTCTACGAGGTCGGCTCGCTACAGGGCATCGAGGAGTTCCAGCAGCTAATCGCCCAGGGATCGCTGGCATGATCGTGACGCGCACACCCTTCCGGGTGCCCCTGGGCGGCGGCGGCACCGACCTGCCGTCCTACTACAGCCAGCACGGGGGGTTCATCGTCAGCGCCGCAATCAACCGCTACGTGTATATCATGCTCAACCTCCGCTTCGAGGACAGCATCCGGGTCAGCTATTCGCAGACAGAGATCGCCGACTGCGCCGACCACGTGGAGCACCCCATAGTGCGGGAGGCGCTGAAGCTGCTGGGGCTGAACTGCAACCTGGAGATCGTCTCCATAGCAGACGTGCCGGCGCAAACCGGTCTGGGCAGCTCCTGCAGCTTCACCGTGGGCCTGCTCAACGCCCTGCACACCCTGAAGCGTGAGCATGTGCCGCTGGAAGAGCTCGCGGAGGAAGCGTGCCACATCGAGATCGATCGGCTGCGCGAGCCGATCGGCAAGCAGGACCAGTACATGGCGGCATTCGGCGGCATAACCTGCCTGGACATCGACCGGGAAGGCGGCGTTCGGCCCTGCGCCCTCAATATCCCGGACGATGTGGTGCAGGAGCTGGAGAACAACGTGATGGTCTTCTACACCGGGATCAAGAGGAGCGCCTCGGAGGTGCTCAGCGGGCAGGCCCGGGCCGCCCAGGAAGGCGACCCGCAGGTCGTGGAGGCGCTGCACATCATCAAGGAGATCGGACGCGAGGTCAAACGGGCGCTGGAGGCGGGCGACCTGGACCGCTTCGGCTCGTTGATGGACCAGCACTGGCAGGTGAAGAAGCGCCTCTCGGACAAGGTGAGCAATGGCGAGATCGACGCCTGGTACGAGACGGCGAAGTCAAACGGAGCGCTGGGCGGCAAGGTGATGGGCGCGGGCGGGGGCGGCTTCTTCATGTTCTACTGCCCCAACGGCCGCAAGGCGCGCCTGCGCGAGGCGCTCACGGCGGACGGGCTGCGCGAACTGCGTGTCGGCGTCGACTTCGAGGGCTCCAAGGTCCTCATCAACTTTTAGGGAGTGCCATGGTCATCCGGACAGACACCATAGTGGACGAATACCTGACAGCACTGGAAGAGGTGACGCGAGCCCTCCCCAGGCGCGCGATCCAGCAGGCGGTGGACATCCTGTACGAATGCTGGCTGCGCGGCGGCACCGTGTTCACCCTGGGCAACGGCGGATCCGCCTCTACGGCTTCGCACCTGGCCTGTGACCTGGCCAAGGCGACCATGGTGCCGGGACGGCGGCGGCTCAAGGCGCTGGCCCTGGTGGACAACGTCCCCCTGGTCAGTGCCTGGACCAACGATGCGGGCTTCGGCAGCGTGTTCGCCGAGCAGTTAGAGCCCTGGCTGCAGCCGGAGGACGTGCTGGTGGCTCTGTCCGTGCACGGGGGCTCCGGAGAAGGGGACGCAGGGCCGTGGTCGCAGAACCTGTCCCGCGCCGTGGCTCTGGCCAAAAGCCGAGGGGCGCAGGTAATCGGCCTCAGCGGCTTCGGCGGCGGGCGGCTGCAGGACCAGGCCAATGTCTGCATCGTCGTCTCCGCAGACCAAGAGCCCCTGGGGACCCCCCTCGTGGAATCCCTGCACGTTGCGGTGCATCACCTGTTGTGCGTCGCCCTGCGCCAGCGGATAGCCGGCGCTGGGCCTGCCGGCGCCGGGCTTGCCAGTGCCGGGCCTGATGGTGGAAGGAGGGACCGTGGAGATCTTCCTGGACACAGCCAACTTGGATGAGATCAAGCGCTGGCTGCAGTATGGACTGCTGGACGGGGTCACGACCAACCCCAGCGTTATGCTCAAGGACGGCGGCTACGACATGGAGGAGCGCGCCAAAGAGATCGCTCGTCTCGTGGGACCGCGGCCGGTCAGCGTTGAGGTGACCACCAACGACTGTGCGGAGATGATGCGGCAGGCCCGCCGCATCGCTTCTTGGTCGCCCAACATCGTGGTGAAGATCCCGGTGGTCAACGAGTACGGAGAGCCCTGTCTGGGTGTGGTCAGAGATCTGGAGCTGGCCGGTGTGCGGGTGAACATGACGGCCTGCCTTTCCTACGGGCAAGCGATCCTGGGGGCCAAGGCCGGCGCCACCTACGTCAGCATCTTCGCCGGGCGGGTGGCCGATGAGGGGCACGACGCGCCCACCATGATCCGGGAAGTGACCGATTGGATCGGGCGCTGGGGATCGTCCACCAAGATCATCGCCGGCTCCATCCGCGAGGCCGTGAACATCAAGGACGCAGCGGTCGCCGGGGCCCACGTCATCACCGTGCCACCCGCGTTTCTGGAGAAGTTCGTCGACCACCGCTACAGCCGCGATACCGTACGCGGCTTCAACGAGGATGCGGCCAAGGCCCTGGCCCGCATGGAGGAGTTGCGAGCCATTGCCGTCCGGGCGGGCGGAAAGGTGCAGCGTTGAGCACACTGGTGGTCCTGGACCGCGACGGGACGCTCATAGAGGAGCGGCCCTACTTGGCCGATCCGGCGGGCGTCGTCCTCCTGCCCAACGCAGCCGAGGGCCTCCGCGCCCTGAGCCGGCAAGGGTTCCGCCTGGCGGTGGCGACCAACCAGTCCGGCGTGGGCCGTGGCTACTTCGGTCTGGAGGCGGTGGAGCGCGTCAACCAGCGTCTGTGCGATCTGCTGGCCAGCGAGAGCGTCACCCTGGACGGGTTCTACGTCTGTCCGCACCACCCGGACGAGGGCTGTGGCTGTCGCAAGCCGGGCACCGGCCTGCTGGAGCGGGCGGCCCAGGCGGTAGACGCCTCGCCCACGGAGAGCTTCGTGGTGGGGGACAAGGAGTGCGACATAGAGATGGGGCGCCGGGCCGGGGCGACTACGTTCCTGGTCCGCAGCGGCTGGGGCCGGCGCACGGAGCAGCAGGGGCAGGTGCAGCCGACCTACGTGGCCACGGACCTGCTGGAGGCCGCGGGCATAATCCTGGCCGGGCAAGAGGCGGCTCAGCCCATGGTGCCGGCGCCATGAACGATACGGAGCTTTGGCGACAGGAGATACTGAACCAGCTGACGGAGTCCGCCGCGGTACAACACCTCACCGCCGAGTCCTGCCGCGAGGCGATCCTGGCCGCCGCCGGACTCATCGCCCGCAGCCTGACCCAGGGAGGCAAGCTGATGCTGTGCGGCAACGGCGGCTCGGCCGCCGACTGCCAGCACCTGGCGGCGGAACTGGTGGGCCAGATGAACGGCCGGCAGAGGCCCGCACTGGCGGCGCTGGCGCTGACCACCGACACCTCTGCTCTGACTGCCGTGGGTAACGACTTCGGCTATGAGATGGTCTTCCAGCGCCAGGTTGAGGCGCTGGGCCGGCGGGGCGATGTCCTGATGGCCATCAGCACGAGCGGACGCTCGCAGAACGTCCTGCGCGCGGTGTCGGCGGCAGTACGCATGGGCCTGGATACCGTGGCACTTCTTGGAGATGCGGGCGGGCCGCTGTCGGACCTGACGGATATTGCGGTCCGCGTGCCCAGCTCCAACACTCAGCGCATCCAGGAGGCGCACATCGCCATCGGCCATGTCATTTGCTATCTCGTCGAGCGAATGCTCGGCGCCGAAATGGAGGAAACGGTCGAATGTCTTACTTCTCAGGCAAGCGGGTAGTCGTTACCGGCGGTGGCGGGTTCATCGGCTCGCACCTAGTGCAGGCCCTGCAGGCCGAGGAGTGCGAGCCGTTCGTGGTCCGATCCCGCGACTACGACCTCACTCGTGAGAGCGGGGTCGCTCTTCTATACGAGGACACGCGCCCGGAGATTGTATTTCACGTGGCCGGTCTGGTGGGCGGGATAGGGGCCAACAAGGAGAGGCCTGCCGAATTCTTCTACCAGAACCTGACAATGGGGACGTTCTTACTGCACTTGGGGCACCGGTTCGGTGTGAGGAAGTTCGTTGCCGCCGGGGCCGGCTGCGGTTACCCCCAGGACGCCCCCATGCCCCTTAAGGAGTCAAGCTTCTGGGACGGGCCTCCACAGCCGGAGAGCGCTCCTTATTCCCTGGCCAAGCGGCTCCTGCATATCCAGGCGCAGGCCTACTACCACCAGTACGGGTTCAACTCGGTCATCACCGTCCCCGGCAACGTTTACGGCCCGAACGACAACTTCGATCTCCGCGCCTCCCACGTAGTGCCGGCACTGGTGCGCAAGTTCGTCGACGCCGCCGCGTCCGGCGACGAGCAGGTCACCGTCTGGGGCAGCGGCAGGCCAACGCGGGACTTCGTGTACGTGGAGGACGTGACGCGCGGCATGATCCTGGCGGCGCAGCGCTATGAAGGCGCCGAGCTGGTCAATATCTCTTCGGGCGTAGAGACCTCCATCCGGGCGCTGGTGGAGGCGCTGGTCCAGGTGGTGGACTTTCGCGGCCAGATCGTCTGGGACGACAGCCAGCCCGAGGGCCAGCCGGTGCGCGTCTTCGACGTGAGCAAGGCGGAGCGGGACCTGGGCTGGCGGGCGGAGACCGGCCTGCGCCAGGGGCTGGAGCAGACGGTGGCCTGGTACCGGCAGAACCGCGCCACGGCGCGGCTGGCGGTATGAGCATGCGCGTATTGGTCACCGGCGGCGCCGGATATGTGGGCTGCGTGCTGGTGCAGGAGTTGCTGGCGCGGGACTGCCAGGTGCGGGTGCTGGACAGCCTGCGCAAGCCGGGCGCGCCCCTTGTTCCCCTGCTGGCCAACCCCAGGCTGGAGTTCCAGCGCGGCGATGTCCGCGACCGGCGGGCGGTGGACGAGGCGCTGCGCGGCGCCGATGTGGCCGTGCACCTGGCAGCCGTGGTCGGCTACCCGGCCTGTGAGCGCGACCCGTGGCTGGCGCGGGAGGTGAATGTGG
>JBGQEU010000033.1:0-8642 GCA_041496525.1 Dehalococcoidia bacterium | reverse complement strand
CTTCAGGTCGCGGTGGATGATGCCGTGGGAGTGAGCATGCTCCAGCGCCTGGCGGACCTCGCTGGCGATGCGCCCGGCCCGGTCCAGGGGGAGCCGGTGGTTCTCGGCGCCCCGCAGCAGCCCTTCCAGGTCGCCGCCCTCCATGTACTGGCTGACGATGTACGGCTGTCCCTCCTCGTCGCCGATGTCGAAGACGGTGACGATGTGAGGGTGGTCGCCCAGGCGGCCCATGGCCTGGGCCTCGCGGCGGACGCGCGTCAGCCCGTCGGCGTCCAGGCCCTCGGTCTTGATGACGGCGATGGCCACGTCGCGGTCCAGCTTCGCGTCGTGCGCCAGGTACACCCGTTTGCGGCCGCCCTCGCCCAGGAAACGCTGCACCTGGTAGCGCCCGCCGGCGAAGGAGGCGGGAAGGGCGGGAGAAGGTTGCGGTGTGGGCGTGCGGGCTGGGAGTGCAGATGTCTCACTGACGGCCTGGCCGCATGAGTCGCAGAAGCGCGCCGCTGGCCTAAGCTGCGCTTGGCAGCTCGGGCAGATCCTATCTAGTGGAGAACCGCATCCGTCGCAGAATGCCGCGCCCTGGCGGTTCTCGTGGCCACACGAAGGACAAAGCACCATTGTCCCCCTCCAATTCGGTGGCCCGCCTAGCCTCCGGTTCGGAGGCAAGCCAATCGTGCGCCACAAAGGACGCGCCGTCAATGAGGCTACGCGTGGGCGGGAAAGGTCAGGAACTGCCGGGACCCTCCGATAAGCCGGACTCGCAAGGTGTCGCACAAGGGTCCAGCAGTTCGGTTGCGACCCGGCTGCAGCCAGAACCGCATCGCAGGAGCGCCGCCACACTCGCGAGCCGGCCTGCTACCTCGTCTGGCACATGGTCGGCGCGCACGCGAATCGCCCTCGAAGGGCACCATCACTATGACGCGGTAGTGCGCGACCTACTCACCCGACTCCGCGCTGGTCGCAGACTACGAAGCCTCCACGGTTGGCGACGACCTTGGCGCCATTCTGGCCACTACGCTTCGCGACGGCATCCGGTGGCACTACCGAACCCGGCGACCGCAAGTGCGGTGTCAGATACAAACGTTCCAGCACGTACCGGATCCGTAGTGGGGGGCCAGGATTAAGGCAATTTCACCTCTCATTAACGTAGTCTTAATCTGGCGCCGGTATCTTGGGAAACATCCAGAATTGAAGGAGACACAAACGTGGCTGGTACTTTGCATCCAGACATCGTGCTGAGTCCGCTCAATCCCCGCCGCTACGGCCTCAGCTGGTTCCAGGCCCTCATGGTCGTTGCCGTCTTTGCGGTCGTCGCCGTTGCCGGCGATCTCGGATACCAGATGGTGAACGGAGCGGATTCCGCAGCAGCGCCGCCCACGATTGTCGCGGCCAGGCTGGGCTCCGTGGCCACTACCGTCACCGCCACCGGCAGCCTCGCCACCAACAGCCAACTCAGCCTCACGTTCCCTACCACCGGGCGAGTCGACCAGGTCGAGGTGAAGGCCGGGGACCAGGTGACGGCGGGCCAGGCGTTGGCCACGCTTGATGCGACAGATCTGACGTTCCAGGTGAAACAGGCGCAGTCGAGCCTTTCGTCCGCTCGGGCCCGCCTCGACCAGTTGTATAACGCCACTACGCCTGCTGACGCGGCGGCGGCCCGCCAGAGCGTTACCAGCGCGCAGGCAGGTCTGGACAAGGCGCAGAACGACCTGAGCGCTCTTCTGAACCCCACCGCGGCGGACGTTGCCGGCGCCCAGCAGCAGGTCGCAGCGGCCCAGGCGGCGTATCAGAAAGCGCAGAACGATCGCGACGCGTTGTCGAGCCCGAGCGTCGCTGACGTCGCCGGGGCGCAGCAACAGGTGATAGGCGCCCAGGCGGCTCTCCAGAAGGCGGAGAACGATCTGCAGAATCTGCTGAACCCAAGCGCGGCAGATGTTGCCACAGCGCAGCAGGCAGTGACCCAGGCTGAGGGCAACCTGACGACGGCGCAGAACGCCCAGCAGGCGCTTCTCCATCCATCCGCCGCCGATCTTGCCGCTGCTCAGCAGGGAGTCGCTTCCGCTGCGTCCAGCCTCTCGTCTGCTCGGGCTAACGCCCAGGACTGCGGACAGAAGGGGTTCCCCGATTGCAGCGTGGCCGGTGCCCAGGTAAGCAGCGCTCAGGCGGCTCTAACTTCCGCGCAAGCGAAGCTGGCCCAACTCCAGAGCCCGCCTCCAGCGACGGTACAGAATGCCCAGAACGCTGTGGACACCGCCCAAGCGTCCCTCACGACCGCGCAGGCGAAGCTGGATGCCTTGCTCCACCCCGCTCAGACGGCGGTGCAGAACGCGCAGAACAACGTCAGCACGGCCCAGGCTGCACTCACCGCTTCGCAGGCGAAGCTGGATGCCCTCCTGCACCCGACGCAGCAGGCCATCCAGAACGCGCAGAACAACGTCAGCACGGCCCAGGCCTCATTGGATGCGGCGCAGGCTAAGCTCGACGCCTTGCTCCACCCCACGCCAGCAGCGGCCCAGAATGGTCGGAACAACGTCAACACCGCGCAGGCGGCCCTGGACGTGGCCAACGCGAAGCTCAACCAGGCGCTCGCCGGCCCCATCGCGACCGACGTCGTCATTCAGCAGGCGTCCGTGCAGCAGGCGCAGAACAGCCTGGACCAGGCGCAGAACAACCTGGCCAAGGCGACGCTGCGCGCGCCGGTAAGCGGCACCATCACGGCCGTCAATATCAAGGCGGGTGATACGGCAGGCAGCGGCTCCACGGCGCCCATCACCCTTCTCAGCACGAGCGGGTACTTCCTCAATGCCTCCGTGTCGGAGACGGACCTGCCCAGCGTCAAGCAGGGGCAGACCGTGATGACCACGGTGGACGCGTTGACCGGCACCCAGTTCAACGGGACCATCATCTCCCTCTCCCTGACCGCCACCACGACCCAGGGCGTGGTCAGCTACCCCGTCACGATCAGCCTCGACGGCGTCGCGCCCGATTCGGGACTCGCTCCGGGAATGTCAGCGACCGCCTCCATCATCACAGACTCGGCCAACAACGTCCTGGTCGTGCAGTCGCGGGCGCTGTTCCGCCAGGGTAACCAGCAGGCCGTCAACGTGTGGGTGAACGGCAAGGAGGAGGCACGGACGGTCACAACCGGCCTGGCCACCACTACGTCAACTGAAATCACCGGTGGCCTGCAGCAGGGCGATCTGGTCGTGATTCCCACGACGACGACGACGACCACCGCTATCACCGGCCGGACCGCCGGCGGCCTCGGCGGGGCCGGTCTGGGCGGCGGTGGTGTCGGCGCAGGCGGCTTCGCCGGCGGTGGTGGCGGCGCCGGTGGCGCCAGGGGGGACTGAGCGGTGATCGTCACCCGCGATCTGATGAAGATCTACCAGGCCGGCACCACCGCCGTGAACGCCCTGGCCGGTGTCAGCCTGGAGGTCGCCGACGGAGAGTTCGTCGCCATCATGGGGCCGTCCGGCTCCGGGAAGTCGACGCTCATGAACATCCTGGGCTGCCTTGACCTGCCCACGAGCGGCACGTATGAGCTAGACGGGATCCTCGTCAACGACCTGGCGGACGACCAGCTGGCGATAATCAGGACCCGCAAGCTCGGTTTCGTCTTCCAGAACTACAACCTCCTGCCTCGGCTGCCGGCCCTGGAGCAGGTGGAGCTCCCACTCATCTACACGGGCGCCGACCGCCGGCGAGAACGGGCCCAGGAAGCCCTTGCGGCCGTGGGTCTGGCGGATAGGTCCGATCACCGTCCCGCGGAGCTCTCAGGAGGTGAGCAGCAGCGGGTCGGCATCGCGCGGGCGCTGGTGAAGGAGCCAGCTCTGATCCTGGCCGATGAGCCCACGGGGAATCTGGACACCCGCTCCAGCGATGAGATCCTCGCTATCTTTCGGCAGCTCAACGAGGAGCGGGGGATAACGGTAATCCTGATCACGCATGAGGCTGACATCGCCGCCCATACGCGGCGCGTGATCACAATGCGCGACGGGCTGATTGTGAGCGATCTCTCCAGAGAGACTCCGCTTTCCTTGGGAGGGGTGCCCGCATGAGCCTTGCTGATGGCCTGCGGATCGCCTTCGTTGCCCTGACCGGCAACAAGCTCCGCACGGCCCTTACGATGCTGGGCATCATCATCGGTGTGGGTGCGGTTATTACCCTTATCGCCGTCGGCCGGGGGGCGCAGGACGAGGTCACCGCGCGCATCTCCGGTCTGGGAAGCAACCTCCTCTTCGTAACACCGGGCGCCCAGAGCCAGGCCGGCGTGCGCAGCGCCAGCGGCACTGCCGCCACGCTCAGCCTGCAGGACGCCGAGGCCATCGCGGAGAACACAACGGTTGTCAGCGGCGTCGCCCCGGAGGCCAACTCAAACGCCCAGCTCCTCTACCAGGGGCAGAACTTGAATACCCGTGTCCTCGGCACCACCGCGGCCTACCAGGACGTGCGCAACTTCCACGCGGCCTCAGGAGACTTCATCAGCGACCAGGACGTCCAGTCGTCCTCCAATGTCGCTGTCCTGGGCGCCAGCGTGGCGCAGACCCTGTTCGGGGGGGCAGACCCGATTGGCCAGGTCATCCGCATTAGCAGCGGGCGTACGGGGCTTCCCTTCAGGGTCGTCGGTGTCATGGAGTCCAAGGGGGGTACCAGCCTGGGCAACCAGGACAACCAGGTAATCATCCCGATAACGACCCTGACCAGCAGGCTACAGGTGCAACGCACCGCCCAGGGCGCAAGTCGCGTCAGCCAGATCGACGTCCAGGTGACCGATAAGGGCCAACTGGACACCGCCGTGCAGCAGATAGGCGATCTCCTGCGAACGCAGCACCGGGTCACTACTGACGACTTCACGATCCAGAGCCAGCAAGACACACTCCAGGCCCTTACGGACTCCACCAACACCTTCACCGTTCTCCTTGGCAGCATTGCTGGCATCTCCCTCCTCGTGGGAGGGATCGGCATTATGAACATCCTGCTCGTGTCCGTGACGGAACGCACCAGAGAGATCGGGCTGCGCAAGGCCATGGGCGCCCGCCGCCAGGACATCCTCGTCCAGTTCCTGATCGAGGCGGTCGCGGTCAGCTTCATCGGTGGTGGCCTGGGGATCGCGGCTGGTGTGGGCCTGGCGCACCTGGCGGACGGGCATAACCTCCTGAACCAGGTGATGTACACGTCGGTACGCTTGGACTCCGTACTGTTGGCCTTTGTAGTGTCAGCCGCTATCGGGGTCTTCTTCGGCCTGTACCCTGCTGTGCGGGCGGCCCGCCTGAACCCAATTGAGGCGCTGAGATATGAATAGGCCGCTTCATGACCAACCGCGCGGCGCAGTAACACTCGAACCAGCGCGGCAGGGCGACGCCGCGGTAAAGACTAACCGACAGGAGGCAGTCATGCGACCCAAGTACAGCTGGATTCTGGTAGCCGTCGCGTCCATCGGACTCGCCGTAGGAGCGTCATTCGGGGCGGGGACCGTCTACGGGCGGAATTCCGCGACCACGACGACGGTCACGGTCACCGGCGGCACCCAGACCGGGCAAGGTGCCAGCCTGTCCGGACAGTCCACCGGAGGAGGTTCAAACCTGACGGGAACGGTAGCGTCCATAGCCGGCCAGACGCTCAAGATCACCACGGCGGCTGGCACCGAAGTGACGGTCAATCTGGCTGATTCCGCCCAGATCGGCAAGGCTGGCAGCAGTGATAAAAGCGCGCTTGCCCCCGGCGCTTCTGTACTCATCCTAGGACAGCGGCAGCAGGACGGCAGCGTGAACGGCAGCGAGGTGCTGGTAGTGCCGCAAGGCTTCGTTGGCCAGTGAGCTGACGATGTTGAATCTGGCCGCCATGAACTCTGGAAGGAGCAACGGATGAAAATCAAGCGGGGCCATCTCGGCCTGGCTCTCCTGGCCGCCGTGGCAATCGTGGCGTTTGGCGCGGCCTGCGGAGGCGGCGGCAGCGCCGCCTCCGGCACGAGTCCAACTCCCATTGCCGGTGCGCGAGGTGACGGCGGCGGCTTTTCGGGCGGCGGGCCAGGCGGCGGCCCGGGTGGGGGCTTCGTCTCGGGCACCATCAAGAGTGTCAGCGGCAACGCCGTGACGGTGACCACGAGCAACAACGGCGGCGATGTCCAATTCCAGCTGTCTGACTCGGTGACAGTTCAGAAGGTAGTGGACGCGACCGTATTCGACCTCGTGCCGGGCAAGTTCGTAACGGTCAGAGGCCAGCAGAACGCAGATGGCACCATCGAGGCCACCTCGGTGCAACTGGGCGACGAGCCGCTACAGAGAAGCCCCGGCGCCAGTCCGCGAGGCACGCCGGGACCCGGACGGAGTCCCCGGGGAGGCAACGGAGGTAACGGAGGATTCGGTGGAGGCAACGGCGCCAACGGAGGATCCGTTACCTCCGGTACGATCAAGAGTGTTGGAAACAACACTGTGACCGTAACTTCCAACAGGGGCGATATTGTTGTCCAGCTGCCGAACACCGCCGTCATCCGGGCGACAGTGGCCGGAACCACGTCTGACGTCGTGATGGGCCAGACCGTCCTGGCCAGGGGTCAGAGTGACGCCAGTGGTGTCGTGGTCGCGACTTCCGTCCAAGTAGGCCAGCTGGGTCAGCTCGGATTCGGCGGGCCCCAAGGCCAATGAGCGATTACAGCCTCTACCGTGGCAATAGCAGCGCGCGGTCACGCGGCGGCGGGAATGGGGACGAGGCACGCACCGAGAAGCATTGGCTGGACTTGACCCCCTGCTTGAGGAAGTAATCGTTGCCAGCCTGGCAATGGCCAGCCTGGCCGGCTTCGTGGCGCTGGTGTTCTGGCTGCTCACGGGCCTCTCCCCCTGGCCATTCCTCGTCCTGACGGAGATCGCCGGCTTCGGCACCGGCATAGCGGTGCTCTCGCTCACCGCGCCAAGACGCCGCAGGTGATGGCTGCATCGCGCTGTTCAATCATTCATATGAGCGGTGCAACAATTCAACCAGCCGCTTTGCTCAGCAAAGCCATAGTTTTGAGCAACTGCCTACGGGCTGAAGGATCGCGTCGATCCGGTCGTTAGCGTACAGCGTTCCGGTCGAAAGATCCGTGAGCCCTGCGGCGGGCGGGTCAGGTTGAAGAACGGAACTTGCCCGGAGCGCGAGATTGCGTACGAGGACAAGCGAAGGCCGCCCTCGCGGTGAGCAGTGACAAATGTGCGATAATCTGGGCCGCTAGCAGATCATGAGGTGACACAATGGCCTATTTCCTCGCGAAGACCGATCCCCAGACATACTCGATAGACGACCTCAAGCGCGAAGGCACGACCCGATGGGACGGCGTGCGGAATCCGGCAGCCGTCAACGCTATCAAGACGATGAAACCCGGCGATACAGTGATCATCTACCACTCGCAGAGCGAGGCGGCAGTCGTCGGCTTGGCGAAAGTCGTATCGCCACCGCGGCCGGACGAGAAGGATCCGCGCTCTTGGGTCGCCGACTTCCAGTACGTCGCGCACGCCGAGCGGCCGGTAACGCTCCGGGAGATCAAGGAGTCGCATGAATTCGACGACTGGGCACTTGTGCGGCAGGGGCGCCTGAGCACGATGTCCGCGCCGGCGGAGTTCTGGAAGTGGCTACAGCAACAGGGGGCGTTCTAGCCCTCGATCCGGCCAAGCCTGCGCCGCCTGGTACACGGCGTCGTCCTGCCAGCGGGTGATCTCGATGGACACGGACCACTCGCCGTTCTTGTCGGCGCCCCGTCATCGGTTCAGTTTAGCGGCGGAACTAGCTCTATTCTTCCATAGGGATCGTCGATCCAGCGCGTCGCCGATCCTGTTGTCTCAGCAAATTTCGCGTCCCGTCCCGGCTTGTGCATAGCCGCACTGCACGCCGTATCATCGGAGAGGTGAGCGCACAGATCATGATTCACGATCCCGAGGTGCCCGATTGACGGATGCGTCGAATCGCTGGCTTCAGGACAGAATTGTTTCCGGCGACACCTACGACGCGACGTACGAACGCCGCGCGGCTGCGGGCGAGAACGTCCACGGCGAGGCCGACTTTGTGCAGCGGTTCGCGCCGAAGTGCGTACTCGACGCTGGTTGCGGAACTGGTCGCGTGGGGCGTGAATTGGCCCGTCGCGGCCTGGAAGTTGTCGGCGTCGACATCGACCCAGCAATGCTCGACACGGCGAGGCGCAAGGCGCCGGGCGTTGAATGGCTCCTCGCTGACCTCGCCACTGTTGACCTGCACCGCTCGTTCGACGCGATCGTGATGGCCGGCAACGTGATGATCTTCCTAACGCCCGGAACTGAGGGCTTCGTCGTCGCTAACATGGCGCGGCATCTTCGACCGGACGGGTTGCTGATCGCTGGCTTTCAAATTATGGCGGCTCAACTGACCGTCCAGCAATATGACGAGATCGCCGCTCACACGGGCCTGGCACTCGCCGACCGATGGTCAACCTGGGACGGCAACGTGTGGGAGGAGGGCAACGATTACGCCGTGTCGGTGCACCGGAGAGCCGCGGACTCTGTCCGACGGCAGATGTAGAGCCAAAGTCAGCCGCTATCTTAGGCCCACTCGATGACGGCTTTGATCTCGTCCGCCTGATGCTCGGTGAGCGCGTGCCGGAAATCCTCGCGCTTAAATCTGTGGGTTATCATCTCACT
>JBGQEU010000032.1:0-8720 GCA_041496525.1 Dehalococcoidia bacterium | reverse complement strand
AGGGTCAAGAGCGACCGGGGCGATGATGTAGCACGAGCAGATGCCACCAGACGATCCCGACAGCCACGTGCTAGAGACCTGCTCCGGCGAGACGTCGACGAAGGGCTGGCGTCGTGACCGTGTCTACGGCGTCGCCACTACGGTTTGTTAGTGTCATGTCAACCGCTCCTCTCCGTGTCATCAAGGGGACGCTGGCGACGAGCGCACTCGCCTTCCAAGCGGAGAGTCGCGGGTTCGATCCCCGTCTCCCGCTCCAGATACGATTTCTTGACTGCCAGACCACCGATGGGCGCTCATTTAGCGGAAGCTGAGGGCTTCGTCCTATCCGCCGGGCACCAGAGTCCCCGCCGCCCCGCTTGCCTAGCCGATCTTCGAGACGTTCACCCGGATGCCGCGGTCAAACGGCACTGGTTGCCACTGCATTGGCCAATAGCGCAGGTGCCCGTAATCGCCCACGAAGTGCAGCCACTTCACCATGCCCGTCTCTACGTCGGAAGCGCCCTTCCAGGTGCGGTACTGATAAGGCTCCCACCCGTTGTAGGACACAATCTGCCCGGGTCTGACTGCCGGCGAGAGTTTGACGGGGGTGATGAAGGTGCCCATATCGTTCTGCACCTCAACCTCTTCGTCGTCCTCAATGCCGAGGCGCGCGGCGTCGTCGTTGTTCATCACGATGTTTGGGCGGCCGCGGTGAGTCTGTTGGAGCACCCGGTTGACGATGTTCATGGAGTGGATACTCCAGCGGTTGTGGCCGCTCGTCATCTCGAACGGATAGTCGCCCCCCTGCGCTGGGTTGTCCTTGTGACACGGCAGTTCCTCCCCTGCCTCGCGGAACCATTCGTGGTCTATGTAGAACTGTGCCCGCCGCGTCAGCGTTGGGTATGGGACCTTGTTCTCAACGTGCCAACGGAAGGCGGTGTGGGTCTCGTCCGCCTTGATGTCTGACGCCTGGCTCTTCGCCATCGCGCCTATCCCCCAGCTCTTGAAGCGCTGGTATCCGCGTTCGCGCAGCGTGTCCAGTGTGAACCCTTCGTCGAAGTTGCCGGATTCGACGCTGTCCTGCACCCACTCCCGGGCGATGGTCTCCGCATCACGGAAGGCGCCGCCAATGGTGTAGCGATCCACGATGTCATCCAGCCTGCGGACGGTTCTCCGGCTGTCCGTGCACTCCAGGAGGCCGCGCGCCTTGGCGCGTTCCTGAAGCTTCTCAGCCAGCAGGATGCCGATCTCGACCTCGTTTCTGACATCGGGCGGAGGCTCCACGGCCTTATCTGAGAACGTCAGGTTCATGAGTTGCGGCGTTGGGAACATGAAGGCGATCTTCTCGTAGTGGTGTGCTACCGGCAGGAAATAGTCGGAGAACAGGCCGGTGGTATTCATCCGCCAGTCCACAGTGACGATGCACTTCAGCTTCTGCCACAGGGTGGGCAGCAACTGGTTCTGGCCACCCCGAGTGCGGCGCAGAGCGTTTCCGCCGACCTCAAAGTAGACCCGCGGCGGCTGGTCAGGGCCTGGCCGTACGTTGCTCCACCAGCCCTTCTCCAGCGCCTCGTTGAAGTACTGGTCAAACTCGCGTTGCATGGTCGGGTCGTTCCACTCGCGCCGGTTCCAGTTGTCCTGGAACCCGCAATGGTAGTACCAGAGAAAGGCCGGGGGCACCATCTGCATCTGGGATGACATCACGCGCAGCATCTCAATGTGCGCCATCTCGTCCGTGCGCGTAGGGTCCTGGTTCTTGAAGATGTTGATGGCCGCCTCGCGCAGATCCAGGATGCGGCGCGTCTCCTCCAAGCCGGGCTTCTGTTTGGCGCCGAAGAGGAAGGGGCCATCGAAGCCCGCTACGGACCACTCGCCAGGACCGGTACCCTTGCGGCCCCAGTTGCCGGTCAGCGCCAGCACCAGCAGGTAGGCGCGCACCATCAGGTCCCCGTGATAGTACTTGAACGAGGTGCCGCCGCAGAAGATTGTGCCGCGCCGGGTGGCGATCTTCCGGGCCAGCATGCGGGCCATCTCCGGGTTCACGCTGCTCATCGCGGACGCTTTCTCCGGGGTGTAGTCCGCCAGGCGCTCCTTGAGCAATTCGAATACGGGCACCACCTCTACGCGGCGGCCGTCCTTAAGTTGCGCTGGGAAGGAACCCTCCAGCGCGGGGTCTATCCCATCGAGGGCAAGGGTGGAGAGGGGCGCGGCCGTGAGCGCCCCTGCCTTGGCGTCCCAGAAGTAGAACTGGTCGTCGCGGCCGCCGTCTTCCAGGTCACACTGGCGCAGGAAGAGCCGCGTGTCCAGGCGTACGAGCAGCGGCAGGTCCGTCTGCTCTTTGACGAACGGCCCATCGTATAGCCCTTCCTCAATGATCACCTGCGCCATCGCCAGGCCCAGCGCCGCATCCGCGCCCGGCTTCATGGGCACGTGGTAGTCCGCGTGCATATGGGAGGGGCTGCAGTCCGGCGCTACCAGGACGACCTCCGCACCTTTGTAGCGGGCCTCCGCCGTGAAGTGGTAAGCCGGGATCTGCGTGTACACCGGGTTCATGTGCGTGTACATGATGAAGTCGGAGTAGAAGAGGTCGTCAATGCTGCTTGCCGGGTCGAACTTCCCATAGGTCATGTAGATGCCCGTGGAGAAGTCGTTGATCACTGCGTTTACGTCCGTGCTCAAGCCGCCGATCATTTCAATCAGCCGGCCAAATGGGAAGCTAGCGAGAAGGCCGCCCTCACCCGGCGTGCCTTCCTTAATGATGGACTCAGGCCCCCCCTCCTGGATGGCGTCCAGCATGTGGTCTGCAATCTCGGTGAGTGCCTGGTCCCAGGACACTTCCTCCCAGTTGCCCTCGCCGCGCTTGCCGGCGCGCTTCAGCGGGTGCAGGACGCGCTCAGGCGAGTAGAGCATCCGGCTCCAGGCGGCGCCCTTCTGGCAGCCCATTGGGTTGAGGTCCGGCACGTTCTTATCGATTACGGGGAACGTCCCGGACTGTTCCTCGGCCACGACTATCCCATCTCTGACATAGACGCGGTAGGGGCAGTTGCCTGGATAGCAGTCCACGCAGTGTGTGGCCCAAAACGCCTTGTCCCAGCGCCACCTGCTGCGGTAGTGCTCCTGGGGGCTGGCGCTCAGGTGGCCGTTGCCCTGCCGCGTGCGCTCGGGCGCTTTGCCTTGGTTGCTGGAACTGGTCATACCCCTGCCCTCCGCTTGTAATCCAGTCGCAATCATTCTTTGGCGGTCAGCGGCGGCCTGTCTGTCAGGTAGGACTGGAAGATGTGTGGGCCCTACGTGGGGCAAAGCCAGACAGAATTAAGAGAAATGCCCGATAGCAAGCACATACCCGGTGCGCGGAGAATACGGGCGTGAGAGCCTGGCCACAGGAGGGACGTCCGTGACAACCTACCTTGAACTGAATAAGGCGATGACGGATGAAGAAGCGGCGCTGAAGGAGCAAGTCCATCGCTTCTCCGAGGAAATCCTGCGTCCCGCCGCGATGGAGCTTGATCCGCTTTCGCCTGAGGAAGTAATCGCGCCAGGCTCCGTCCTCTGGGAGGTGTTCCGGCGCGTCTATGGCCTGGGCTACCACACGCGCGGACTGCCTGAAGAGCTGGGTGGCGTGGCGCTCTCCCCGTTGGGGCAGCACATCTATAGCGAAGAGATGGGTTGGGGCGCCGCTGACATAGCCATCAGCCTGGGCGCGGGCTCCATGCCCTTTGTCTTCGCTGCCCGCAGTGGCAACCCGGAGCTTGTCAGTGAGTACGCGGTGCCGTTTTCCCAGGACAGAGAGGCAAAGTACATTGGCTGCTGGGGCGTTACTGAGCCCCAGCACGGCTCAGACGCGGTCTTCATGGGGAGCAACGGCGGTGCGCCGGAGATGGCCTTTGACGTGGGCGCCGAACCGGATGGGGATTACTGGGTGCTGCGGGGACAAAAGTCCTCGTGGGTGTCCAACGGCACCATCGCCACACACGCCATGGTGCACATTGGCGTGGACCGCAGCAAAGGAATGTCCGGCAGTGGCATCGCCTTTGTGCCGCTGGACCTGCCCGGCGTCACTAAGGGGAAGCCGCTGAACAAGCTGGGCCAGCGCGCGCTGAACCAGGGCGAGATCTTCTTCGACGGCGTACGTATCCCGAAGAGCTACATGCTCGTGGCCCCGCAAGGCTACTCGCTCATGGGCGACGTGATTCTCGCCGGAGCGAACGCCGGCATGGGCGCCACCTTCACCGGTGTCGCCCGCGCCGCCTTCGAAGAAGGCCTCTCCTACACGCGCAACCGTGTGCAGGGCGGAAAGCCTATCTGCGAGCACCAGGCGGTCCAACTGAAGCTGATGGACATGTTCATCAGCGTGGAGGCGGCCCGCGGCCTCTCCCGCGCCGCCATGCTCTACAACGCCACAACGTTGCCGCCCGCACCGGAGTACTCCGTGGCTTCTAAGGTCTTCTGCACCCAGGCTTCCTTCAAAATCGCGAGCGACGCTCTCCAGCTACACGGCGGCTACGGGCTGGCCAAGGGGATGCTGATAGAGAAGCTGTTCAGGGACGCCCGGGCAGCGCTCATTGAAGACGGCACTAACGACGTGCTGTCCCTGGCAGGCGCCCGTCGGCTGATTGACCGCGGGCGCTAGGAAGGAGACCAGCAATGGAGTTCAAGCAGGTCTTAGGCCGCAGGCGGACCATTCGCTTCTACCTGCCGTTCCGCTGCGTGGAGCGCCAGAAGATCCAGAAGATGCTGGAGGCCGCGCGGCGTTCGTCGTGCGTGGGAAACGTGAACTCCGCCAGGGGGATTGTGATCTGGAAGGAGCAGGCATCACCGGAGCTTATCAAGGCAATTGCACCGCCGCTGGGCTACCAGCAGATGCACACCGCGCCCTGCTTCATCCTCTGGTACCACGACAAGTCCGCTTATCAGATCGATAAGTGGATACAAGACATGACGAATCTCGCCGACACCAGGCGCATCGGGACAGATGTTGAGGAGACCAAGGCAGATATCGAGCGCATCCTGCGGCCGATCTTTGGCGCGTCCTGGCAGCAGATGGCCATCGCGCCTCTGGCATTCATGGACCTGGGCCTCGCGGTCTGCCAGGCGATGCTCACTGCCTACGACGAGGGGCTCGGTATCTGTCTGATGAGCGGCCCGCGCCTGGAGCAGGTGGCAGACCTCCTCAAGCTGCCGGAGACGGCGGTCCCCGTCTGCCTCATGGCGGTGGGCTACCCGGCGGAGTCGTGGGAGGCAGGCGGCCAGACGGTCAAGGCGCCGTTCGAGAGCCTGTTCCACGAGATGGAGTACGGACGCCCGTTTGAGCAGGACCCCGCGGTCCTTTCGGAGCTGGAGCAGGCCGGCATGATCCAGGCGCCGGCGCCTCTGCCCTGGCGAGACGCCGAGCTCAAGTACCTGGAGCGAGCGCTGGAACTGGAGCGGCGGATCATCAACTTCCCGGCCCCCGCCGCTGCCGACGGCAATTCGCAGGGGAACCAGTAGTGCAGGTGATTGCCTCCGGCAAGGGCCAATACAAGCCTCCGGATCCGGACGGCTTCCGGCGCTTCGTGCGTAGCCAGAAGCCCAAGGGCCACCAGGACAAGGTCATGACGGCCGCCGAGGCGGTGACGCGCTTTGTGGCGGACGGCGCCTACGTCAGTTACGACACAAACGTCATGGTCCGCGGTCCGGCGGTTCTGCTGCGGGAGATCATCCGCCAGCGCCGGCGGGACCTCTGGGTGGCAGCGAAGTTCACGGCGCAGGACGTGACCCTCCTCGTCGCCGGCGGCTGCGTCAGCCGCGTTGATGTAGGTTGGATGGAAGTTGGCCCCGTTGTCCAGCAAGCACTGAGCGAGGGACGCGTCAAGTTCGTCGAATGGAGCAACGGCGCGCTCGCCCTCCGCCACCTGGCCGGCGCCATGGGCGTGCCGTTCCTGCCCATGCGATACCTCGGCGGCACGGACAGCTTCGAGTCGTCCGGCGCCAAGCTCGTGCAGGACCCTTTTACGGGCGAGAACCTTGTGCTGGTGCCGGCGGTCAACCCGGACGTGGCGCTGATCCACGTGCACCAGGCGGACCGCTTCGGCAACGCCCGCATCTTCGGCCCCGGCATTGCGCCCGTAGAGACGGCGGCGTCGGCGAAGCGCGTGGTCATCACGGCGGAGGAGCTGGTTGAGCCGGAGGAGATCCGGCGGTCGCCCGGCCTGACGGCTATCCCCTACTACATGGTGGATGCGGTGGTCCCGGCGCCCTTCGGGGCGTACCCGGGTTCCATGCCCGGCGTGTACGGGGCGGACCTGCAGCACTTCATGGAGTTTGGTATGGCCCAGGCGTCCGGCAAGATCGGCGAGTACCTGGACAAGTGGGTGTACGCTTTCGATTCGGACGCCCGGATGTTGGAGCAGCTGGTGGGACAGCAGAAGCTGGAGCAGCTGCGCGCCGCTGAGACGGTGCGGGAAGGATACGGCGCGTGAGCGAGGGCCTGGCCTTCACGGACACCGAACAGGTGATCATCCAGACCGCCCGCCTGCTGGAGCCGGACTGTCTCCACTTCGTCGCTATCGGTGGGCCGCCCTTGCTATCGGCGCTCCTCGCCCGCCGGCTCTACTCGCCGCGTATTTCCTACGTGGTGGAGGACGGGACGATCGACCCGCAGGTGCAGTTGCCGGTGCCGCCGTTCATGCTCGGCGGCAGCGCCGCGTCCCGCCACGCCGCCGCCTGGACCGGCATGAACACCGTGGGTTTCCACGCGGCGCTGGGGCACATCGAATACGGCGTGCTGGCTGCCGTTCAGGTGGACGAATTCGGAAACTTCAACTCGTCTATGCTCGGCAAGGATTACGACCACCCGGACCGCCGATTCGGCGGCCCCGGAGGCGCTAACGAGATCGCGTCCTGCTGCTGGCGCACGATCCTGATGACGAAGCTGCAGAAGCGAAAGTTCGTGCGCCACCTGGACTTCATGTCCTCACCAGGCTTCCTGGACGGCTCGCCCGGCGCCCGGGAGCGCGCCGGACTGCCGGCTGATACGGGGCCGTACCGCGTTGTCACGGAGGACGCCCTCTTCGGTTTCGACGCAGAGACTCGGCGCATGGAGCTGCTGGCGCTGGCCCCCTGGGCCACTATCAGGGGCGTCCTTGAGAGCATGGAGTTCGAGCCATTGGTCGCGGCGGAGCCGGAAGTTATGGAGCCGCCGACGGAACAGGAGCTGGCGCTGCTGCGCGCGGAAGTGGACCCCACCGGCCGCACCATCGCCGGCCAATGGATGACATTCGACCGGGAGACGCGCCAGCTGGAGCGCACCGGCACCGCGAGCGAGTAGCGAGGAAGGAGATGCAGATGCCGCCGGAGACACCGGCCCAAGCGCCGAAGAAGCAGGTGGCGATCCGCGGCGCTTCGCTGCGGCTTTCGCCGGGCGAGGAGCCGGCGCTGGAGGGCAGCCGTTGCCCGCAATGCAGCGATACGTTTTACCCGCCCAGATACGTCTGCCTGAACTGCTATCACGAGGGGCTGGACCGCGTGGCGCTCTCAAGGCGCGGCAAGCTTTACACGTTCACCATCGCGCGAATGGCCCTGCCCGGCAGCTTCGTCACCGCTCCTTACGTCATTGCCCAGGTGCAGCTACCGGAGGGCGTTATGGTCCCCACTGTGCTTACGGACGTGGACCCGGAGACCGTCCGCATCGGCTTGGACCTGGAACTCGTCGTGCAGAAAGCGATGGTCGATCCAGAGGGCAACGAAGTGATGGCGTTCAAGTTCCGGCCGGCACCAAGTGCCGCCTGAAGCGGAGGATCCGATATGAGCGATCGAGTAGTAGTCCTGGGGGTCGGCCTGCACCCGTTCGGGCGGCACCCGGACAAGAGCATAGGCGAAATGGCGCGGGTGGCGTCGCTGGCGGCGATGAAGGACGCCGGCGTGAAGTTCACGGACGTACAGGCGGGCTTTTGCGCGCACGTGAACCAGGGTGTTGGCGCCGGGCTCAAGACGTTCGGGCAGGTTGGCATGACCGGCATCCCGATCACCAACGTGGAGCTTGCCTGCGCCAGCTCATCGCGCGCGGCGATGCTTGCCGCCGACGCCATATCCGCCGGGCTGTACGACATGGCGATGGTGATCGGCGTGGAAAAGATGGAGCGCGGCCTGCTCCAGGGTGTGGGTGGCAAGGAGTTCGGCTACAACGACGCGATGGGCATCAACCTCATGCCCGCGATCTATGCCATGTGGGCGCAGCGCCACATGCACCTCTACGGCACAAAGCCGGAGCACTTCGCGCGCGTCTCCGAAAAGGCGCACCGCAACGGCGCCCTCAACCCCAACGCCCAGTACCAGAAGGTGATCAGCCTGGAGGACGTGCTCACGTCGCGGATGATTGCCGACCCGATTACCCTTTACGAATGCTCGCCCACGACGGACGGCGCCTCAGCGGTGATCCTGGCCTCCGAGAAGCGCGCGCGGCAGCACACAACCGCCCCTGTCTTCTTCGATACCTGGGTCGGCGGCACGCCGGAGTATCACCGGGGAGAAGCTGAGCAGGCGGAGGGCCCGAACGCCGTACTCGCGCAGAGGGCGTACGAGAAGGCCGGCCTGGGCCCGCAGGAAGTCAACGTCTGCCAGGTACACGATGCGTTCAGCCCCGGCGAAGTGTTTTTGGCGGAGGAGTTGGGCTTCTGCGAGACCGGAGAAGGTGGACCCTTTGTATGGGAAGGGAACACGGAAATCACAGGCCGCATCCCGATCAACACGGACGGCGGGCTGCT
>JBGQEU010000031.1:0-8819 GCA_041496525.1 Dehalococcoidia bacterium | reverse complement strand
GATTCCTATAGGTGTTTCGCGCGCTCTATAGGTGTTTCGCGCGTATTGTAGAAGTGTGCCGCTCAAAGTGTCAAGTTGAAGCGGGCGCCGGTCAGCCGCCGGAAGCTGGGAAGTCCGGATCCTGGAAGAGTGTGAAGTTGTTGTCCTTGTAGACCTGACGGAACTGGAGGACCGTGCGGATATACCCGTCCAGCTTGGTCAGCTCCGCGCCTCCCACCGGCCAACCGTGCGGCGTTATGTAGTGCAGCGCGACGTACTTGATTCTGTACTTCCGGAAAGTGTCCTTGACCAGGGCCGCGTTCCTGTCATTCGCGTCGGGCAGGCGCGGGCACTGGGCGGGGCAGGCCAGGTACTTGATCCCCGGCGGGTTGTCCAGCCAAGTGACGTCCTCGTTCGGAGCGCGGGAGAGATAGCCGCCCACCGTGGGCTTGCCATAGATGCGTGCGTAGTAATCCGCGAGAAGCGCCCCCGGCTGGCTTCCCGACAGCGTCCATGTCGAACGGCCTACTGGCGCGTCGAGGATCGCGAAATCGCCGGGTTCGTCCGCGATGGCTTCGAAGACCGCCGGCGTTTCCAATCTCGAGATCGCGTTGGGCGGGTTCCAGTACTCCAGGATGACGAGGCCGAGAATGACGACAGCCGCCAATGGCACAACCTGCTTGTAGCTTCCTCTCAACCAGGACCTTCCCCTCAGCCAGGACTGCAGAACGTCAACCCCGATACCGGCGAGCACACTTAGCCACAGGTGCCCGAACACGATCATGCGCGAAATGCCCCGCCTTGAGCTGATCACCGGGATCTTGTCATAGATCTGATAAGGCATTGGCACAGTGAAGCTGACTCCCAGGAGGGAGAACTCCTTGGTGTCTCCCACGTACAGGTGGGGGCCCATGGCAAGAGCGACGAAGAACACAAAGACGACCGCCCAGAAGACCGCTCGGCCGGACAGGCGGCGGATCGACAGAACGGCGAGTGCGCCCAGGAGCAAGGCGGTGAACCCCAAGAACACGGTGTTCTCAATGTCCCCGGCGGGAAAGTGCTGGACGCCTGGAGGCACGGGGGCTGGCAACTCGCCCGGGCCCCAGAGCGCGCTCGGGGTAACGAGAGCGGCGAGATCGCTCGATAGCGACTCGCTTCCGGGTGGCAGACTCACGTCTCCGCTCTGTACACTCAACAGCGCGGGAATGAGGAGGGGAGCCCCCAGAATGAGGCCGGCGCCGGCGATGACGGGCAGGCCACGCCACAGGGCCGGCAGGCGCGCCCAATCGCGGGCCCGGAGGTGCACCAGCGACCAGTACACCAGGAAGAGCCCAAGGAATAGCCCGGCGTCGATGGCGTACTCCAGGCTATTGTAGGCGATGAGCGCCCAGCACGCTCCCGCGAAAAGGGCCTCTCTGAGGCGGCCCGAATCGTGGAACCGGAGGAGGAAGAGGGGGAACAGGGGGAGCAGCCAGGTGGTGGAGATGTTCCAATGGCCGTGGAGGCGCATGAGGACGAACGGGGAAAAAGTGAAGATGTAGGCAGAGACGAGGGCAGCCGCCCCATTGCCGGTGATGCGGCGCGACAAGGCGTAGGTCGTCAACCCAGAGAGCACGAAGAGGATGATGGCGAGCAGGTTCCAGGAGAGGATGACGTTGCCGGTTACCACCTGCAACGGGATCGACATGACTCCGTTGACAGTGGTCAACGTATGCAGATAGAGGTCAGCGCCCTGTGGATAGAAGAGGTTGTCCGTGTGGAAGGGATTGGAGAGGCTGAGGAGAGAGTGCTTCACCCACCAGAGATCCCACAGGTACTGCCAGGAATCCTCCGGCCGGTGGGGCCAGTTGATGATGCTATCGGTAGCGTGAAGGACCAGCGGCCAGGTCTGGACCACGGCCCAGAACAAGAAGAATGCCGCCACGAACAGCCAGCCGGCCGGCAGCCGCAACAGCCGCCGCCGCAGATTGATGAACACTACCAAGTCGCCCCTCTATCGGCATCAGGAGCCCAGCTTCATAGGTTTTCCCGATGATACACCGCGAGTCCGGGAGGCGCTATCGGCCGCGCCGGCAGATGGCGCCGCCATCCCCTTGCCAGCACGGCCGGCGCTGGCTTAGCCTTAGACCTGTCCCGGGAGACAAGGAGCGAGACGATGCCTAAGGAGATAACGTTCGAAGAGGCGCTGGAAAGGGCGAAGCGGATGTCCGGGCGCTACGTGGAGAAGGGGCCATACGAGTTCTTCCCGCTGCCGGACATCGTGGAGGAGGTACAGCGCGGCCTGGCCAAGAACCTGGTCGCGCACGGCCGGCTCTTCTGCCCTTGAATGACGCTCTCCAGCGATCCTGATGAGGATCGCAAGAAGATCTGCCCTTGTGAGCGCCACCACGAGGACATCGCCCGGGACGGGTTCTGCATCTGAATGTTCTTTGTCAGCGAAGAGTATCTTCGCTCTTACCAGGAAACAGGGGATGTCGGCGCCAGCACACTGGGCGAAGTGACGCCGCTCGGCGAGTCGCTGTTCCCGGCGGAGAAGGACGCCAACCACCTGCCGAAATCCAAGCGCGGGCCGCGGGCCAAGCCTCAGTAGCGCCGACGGACGCAAAGAGAAGGGCCATCCCCCAGGGGACGGCCCTTCTCTTTGTTTAGCTTCAGTGGTCCGGCTAGTCTGCGGACGGCAGGACCTTGGGCTGCATCAGTTCCATGGCCTTGCCGCAGCATTCCACGGCGCCGTCCCCGGCCTTGATGCAGAGCACCTCGCTGTTGCAGGTCTCGCACTGGAACCGTTTGCCTAGCTGATTAGCCACCGTTCACCTCCGAAGGCCTACTGCTTCAACTGCATGGGCTGGCCGCAGCAACTGAGCTCGCCGGCGCCGCCCTTCGTGACAATCATCTCTGTGCCGCACTTGGTGCACTGATACCGCTTCCCGACCTGGTTCGCCACTTCTCCTCACTCTCTTAACACGTTGAGGGCTCTCGCCGGAGCCCAGCGCGCAATATAGCGCAATAGCTCGGAGAGCGTCAACTCCGGGCCGCCCGGGGCCGCCTAATCCACGACGATCTGCCCACCCATACTGCCGGGGTGGAAGTCGCAGTGGAAGGTGTAGCGGCCGGGAACAGGCGGCGCGAACTGCAGCACGCCTATGCCGTTGCCGTCTATTGTTGGCGGCTCGGTTACGGCGTCGTCTTCCGTCTGGTAGTCGCCATCCATACCGGCCACCCGCAGGTTATGCGCCTGCGAATCACGGTTGCTCACCCGGATCGTCACCGCCTGGCCGGCGGGAATGTGCAACCGGTTCTGGAGATAGTGGGCGCCGCTGATTTGGACCTCGATGACGCCATCTACTGGCTCTGTCAGTTGAGAATCAAGCTGCTGCACGGGCTCCGGCTGGCGCTGTGGGCCGGCGATGGAAGGCCCCGGGCCGATGGACACCTGGCCGCCGGAGCTGTCATCGCTGCTGCTGCATGCGAACGTCCCCAGAGCGGCAAACGTCACGAACATGACGAGGGCCAACAGTTCTTTCTTCAACATCGGCTAGCTTCTCTGATTCGTGCCGCCGCCGCTAGCTCCGCCGGGCGCGGCGACGGGGGAGGGCCTGCAGATTACTGGCTTACGGTGATCTGCCCCTTCATGTCATTGGGATGGAAGTCGCAGCGGTAGTCATAGGCGCCGGCGTTTTGGACGACCAGGCTCAACTTGCCGCTCTGCCCGGCGGTGATCGCCAGCGGATCAGAGACGAGGTCGTCCGCCGTGTCGAACTTATTATCGGGACCGGCAACGCGCAGGTTATGGATCGCCGTGCCGCTGTTCTTGACACTGATACTAACCGTCTCCGCGGCCTTCACGGTGAGGGCCGGGTTCTTCTGGCCCTGCATCTGGAAGAAGTTGTCGCCCGTCTGTATCTCGGCCGTGCCCGTGATGGCGATGGGCGCGCTCGGGGCCGTGGAAGCGGCCGGGGCCGCGGCGCGCTGGCCGCACGGCGGCGTTCCCGACTCGCCGGTCAGCGGGCCCGCCGGTGGCGGGATGGGCCCGGCGAAGATTTCCGTGCCGATGGGGTGCCCCACGGCCTTCGACTGGCCGGCGCCGCGCGCCACCCGGATACTGTCGCCGATCTGCCGAACGGGGAGCCTCGCCCTGTGGTCGCTCGCCTTCGTGTTCTCGGCACCCCGCTGCACCGTGATCTTGTCGCCGGTTTCCGTCACGGCCGTGTCCGCCTTGTGATCCCCCGCCGCGGTATCTTCCACTCCGCGCTGCACCCGCAGCAGGGTCCCCGACACCGACAGCACCTTCATCTTCTCGGGGCCGGCGGAGATCGTCGCGCCGGCGGCCAGTCCCGTGCTGTCCTTGACCGTGAGTGTCGTGTCGCCGGCCCCGACATCCGTCGCCAGGGCCGTCACGGCCGGCGCATCTTGCACGACCACTGTCTCGTCTTCAATCGTCAGCACCTGGCCCGGGCGGAAGACCGCCACCGCCTGCACCGGCAGCTCCGTATCGCCGGCGGCAATGTTGTCTGTAAGGGCGGAGCCGGCGGGCGCCTCTACCACGGTCACGAGCTCATACGCCGCGTCGTACGGGTGGTGGTCTATGCGGATGACGTCGCCCGGCTTGAGGCCGTGGGCGTCGGTGAGGACGAATATGGTATCGGAGTCGCTGACCTCCTTGACCAGCGTTTTCGGCGGCGCGAACTCATCGGTGTGGTTGGCCTGCACAACGGCGTTCTCCCAGCCCTTGTCGGCAGCGGCGCTGGTGATCAGCAGCACCAGTTGCTGGATCTGGGAGTCGTTCAGGGCGCCGCCCTGCTCCAGAGACCAGGGCGGCATCAGCGTTCCCACCCTGCCGCACTTGATGGTATCCCTGAACCTGGCCTGGAGGGCGGTCAGGTCGCCCGGCTTTTCCGGACGGTTAGTCGCGATGTTGAGGGGAGCACCGGGTAGGCCGGCCCGCTCCAGGGCGCCCTGTCCGGTCAGGCCATGGCAGGCGCGGCAGTTGCGAGCGAAAAGGGCGCCGCCCCGCTCTGCGTCCACGGTCAGCTGCCGGTTGGCGGCATCGTCGGCACGGACGCCGTCCCAGACGAAGTAGAGGAGGGTGCCGACCAGAAACACCATGAGCAGC
The DNA here is from genome assembly GCA_041496525.1 of Dehalococcoidia bacterium. GTDB lineage: Bacteria > Chloroflexota > Dehalococcoidia > SM23-28-2 > RBG-16-64-32 > JBGQEU01. The sequence goes on along the minus strand of JBGQEU010000031.1, from coordinate 3,727 downwards.
CCAACCATGACGTTGACCTGCTTACCGGTGTTCATCCTTGCCTAATCCGCTGCCTTTACACCTTAGGCGGGGTCTTGCTGCCGGGCTGGTAGGGCGCCGCCCGGCCCGGATTCTGAAGGCTGCCGGTCCCCTCGTAAGCCCGCCCCGTCTCGACAATGAGGCTCTTGTCTGACTGAACCGCGATCGGGAAGACGTCCAGGGGCCGGGGCGCCGGCCCGGCCACGATGATCCCGCCCTCCTTCGTGTACGTGGAACCGTGGCAGGGACAGCGGAACCAGCCCTTGCGCCCCTGGAAGTCGAAGTCCGGCCGCCAGGGGACGGTGCAGCCGAGATGGGGGCACTTCTGCCACAGGGCCAGGAGCCCGCCCGGGGTCTTCTCACCGTTCGGAGTAACGCCGGCCGCCAGGTTGACCAGCCAGAAGCGGCCTTCCACGACGCGCACCGGATCGGCGCCCACCTGCGGGACGCGATCAGGCGTGACCGGGATAGGACCACCGAATCCCAGGACCTTGCGGGGCCAGGCGAAGTCCAGCGGCGAGCCGACGAGGCCGACGAGGCCAAGCATCAGGGTGCTCCAGAACCCGCCCAGGATAAATATCCGCCGCGTGAGAACGCCGCGCTTCGGCACCGGCTTGGCCACAGGCGTATCGACGACCAGCGAACGGGCGGGCGACGCTACGCCCGCTGCGGGCGGCCCGCCATCACCGGATGCCGCGGGCGGGTTGCCGCCGGACGTTTCAGGTTCCACGGTTAAGATACCTCTCCATAGTTAACATACGCTAACCTTCATCGACCTTGATGTCCGTGGGCCAGATCAGCGCCTGTCCCTGCCCCCTGAAGAAGCTGCCGACCAGCGACAGGGTGAGATAGGAGGCCAGGACCGCCGTGAACATGATGATGAAGATGTCCCGCTTGGTACGCACCCAGCCCAACCGGAACAGTACATAGATGATGAACAGGGCAAAGAAGGCGACGGTGGACAGTGGTATCACTTGATTAGCCATGATATCTGGAATGTTCAGGTGCATGTTGCACCAGAGGTGAAAGCTGCCGATGTTCCCGCAGATATCGTTGAAGGGCACTGAGATGCTGGTCAGGTCCTGCGGCCAGTCGATGCGTTGGTCATGGACGCCCAGCAGGTTGGGGAAGGGGACGCTGAACTCCAGCCGCTTGGAGATGTCCTTGGTAGTGACGATCCCCTGGTGCTCGGCGCCCTTCTCGTCGCGCAGGCAGAAGGACTGGTGCTCGGCGCCGGCGTTGCAGGAGGGAATCCAGCTTGTTAGATACTCCGTATGAGTGCGGTCGCCGGAATCGAACGCCACGAGCGTGGCGCTGACGACGATGGCGTAGACGGCGGCGATGACCGTCAGCCGGCCCGCGTACTTCGTGCCGAAGTAGACACCCTGTCCCTCCCGGCTGCGGTCGATGTAGGGGATCGAAGCGAGGAAGACAAGGGCGATGGTGGGCAGCAGGACGCCGGCCCAGGCCTTGTCCATGTGCAGGAGCAGCTCTTGCAGGTTGAGGAAGTACCACGGCGCCTTGGAGGGGTTCGGCGTCACGTCCGGGTTGGCCCGGTTCAGCAGCGGCGCGTTGATCAAGACGGAGAGGATGAGGAAGGTGATGGTGAACAGGACCGCCGCGATGAATTCGATAAAGACGAGGTCCGGCCAGACGAGGACCTCTTCCTCGCGCTCCCGCTTGGGCCGCGGCCGGGCGGCCGGAGCGGGCTGGGCGGGGGGTCTTCGCGCCTCGACAGCCATCTCGCCCCTGCTATCTCCTAGAGCGGTCTGGCCATGCCACCGTCGCGGCGGATCCGCCAGAAGTGCACGGCCATGAAGATGGCGGCCAGGAGCGGCAACGCGATGACGTGCAGCGTATAGAAGCGGATCAGGGCGCTCGGGCCGATCTCGAAGCCGCCGAACATCACCAGCTGCGTCTCGTCACCGAAGTAGGGGGCGGAACCGGCGATGCCGTGCCCGACGGTGATGGCCCACAGCGCCAGCTGGTCCCAGGGCAGCAGGTAGCCGGTGAAGCTGAGCACCAGCGTCAGCACCAGCAGGATGACGCCGACGACCCAGTTGAACTCCCGCGGCGGCTTGTAGGCGCCGGTGTAGAACACGCGCATCATGTGCAGGAAGACCAGGATCACCATGGCGTGCGCGGTCCACCGGTGCATATTGCGCATGAGCATGCCGAACTTGACGTTCGTCTCCAGCGCCGCCACGTCCTGATAGGCCTGGTTGACGGACGGCACGTAGTAGAACATGAGCAGCACGCCGGTGACGGTCAGCACCAGGAACATGAAGAACGTGAGGCCACCCAGGCAGTAGGTGTGGGTGACCTTGACGTGCGTGCGATGAATGCGGGTCGGGTGGAGGTGGAGGAAGACGTTGGTGGCCACCACCAGCATCTGGTTGCGGGGGGTATTGGGGTACCCGGAGCGGAAGATGGACTGCCAGACGTAGTTGTGGAAGATCTTGTCGTACAGGCGGTCCTGGAGGAGGCCTATCCGCTCCGCCCAGTTACGTGGTTTTCCAGGCTCTTCCGTTACCGCCATCTATCGCCCTCGATCAGCGCGACCACCACATGCCCAGGAGGACCATGATGCCCAGCGACCCCAGGATGGTGAACAGCGCACCCAGGAACTCGTAACCTTCGGGCACCGGCCGGAAGAGTATATCGAGAGGGGGCATTGTGGCCCGTCCTTCCTATAGTATCTGAGGCGCTGGAGGGTTATGAACCGAATTGCAAGCGAAACTCTAGCATTGGGCCATACTAGTGTCAACCAATGAGACGGGGGCCATCCCAATTGCATTTGTCCTCGTGAACGCCGCCGGTCGCCCTGACGGAGTGCCGCGACGCCGACGGCGGGCTAGTGCCTGAAGGCGCGCGTGCCGGTGAAGACCAGCGCCACGCCGTACTCATCGCAGACCTCCACCGCCTCCTCGTCGCGGACGCCGCCTCCGGGCTCTATGATGGCCGTGATCCCGGCCCGGCAGGCGAACTCCACGGCGTCGCCGCGGGCGAAGGGGAAGAAGGCGTCGGAGGCCAGCACGGCGCTCTTCGCCCGATCGCCGGCCCGCTCGAGGGCCTGCTGGGTGGGCCACAGCCGGTTCGGCTGCCCGCCGCCGATGCCGACCGTGGCGCCGTCCCTGGCCACGACGATGGCGTTCGACTTCACATGCTGGACGCAGGTCCAGGCGAAGCGCAGGTCCTTCAGTTCGTGGGCCGTGGGCGCCCGCTTGGTGGCGACGCGCAGCTCCAGCTCGTCCGCCCGCCGGCCGTCCGCCTCCTGGACCAACATCCCGCCGAGGATCGACCGGTACTCGAGGCGCGGCTCCGCCCTCGCGTCCGGCACACGCAGGATGCGCAGGTCGCGCCGCTTACACAGCCTCTCCAGAGCCCGATCCTCATAGCCGGGCGCCACGATGATGTCGTAGCGCTTGCCCTTCATCGCCTCCGTCATGTCCCAGGTGACGGCGCGGTTGACAGCGATGATGCCGCCGAAGGGCGAGATGGGGTCCGAGTCGAAGGCGCGCTGGTAGGCAACGGCCACGTCTGCATGCGAGGCGATGCCGCAAGGGGTGCCGTGCTTGACGATCACCACAGTCGGATCATCGAACTCGGAAGCGGCGCGCCAGGCGGCGTCGGCGTCGAAGTAGTTGAGGTATGACATCCCGGCGCCGTGCAGCCGCTCCGCCGCGAGCAACCCCGTCGCCGGCCCGGG
>JBGQEU010000030.1:0-8821 GCA_041496525.1 Dehalococcoidia bacterium | reverse complement strand
CTAGAATGGCCGCATCTCTCCGAGGGGGTACGCATGTTAGCAACAATTGGCGGCGTCCTACTGGTATTGGTCGGTCTGATCTTCTTCGGGGGAGGTGTGCGTGCGTTCCCGCCAGGGAAATGCCGCGCCGCCTATCTGAAACCAAGCTCTTTGCGCGAGATCATCGTGGCTTTCGGGGTTGGCGCTGGCGCAATCGGCGGCGGTATCTGGCTCATCACCATGTAGCCCCTCTAGGGTGTGTGAAGTGGCCAGTCCCCAACGAGGCCCGCCTGCAGGTGCGCCGTCAGCTGAAACCCAGCCGCCGCTCCTTCAGGCTCACGAAGTCCTTGCGCCCGATCACGATGTGGTCCAGGACTTCGATGCCCAGCAGCTTCCCCGCCTCCACCAGCTGCTTGGTCAGGACCGCGTCCTCGGCACTGGGGCTGGCGTCGCCGGACGGATGGTTGTGCACAATGATGATGTTCGGGCAACCCTCACGCACGGCGTCGCGGAAGACCTCGGCCGGCCGCACGACGGCGCTGTAGACGTTGCCCTTGTACACCTCCTGGACGGATAGCACCTGGTTGCGCGTATTGAGCAGGATCACCTTCAGGTGCTCCTGCTCCAGCAGCGCCATATCGGCGAAGAGCAGCGCGAAGACGTCCTCCGGCGATCTCACGGTCGTCCGCTGGTCCGGCTGGGTGGAGATGATAAGCTTGCCCAGCTCGATGGCGGCCTGCAGTTGCGCCGCCTTGGCCTCGCCGATCGCCCTCTCCGCGCACAGCTCGCCGAACGAGGCGCGTCCCAACCCCGGCAACCCCTCGAAGCGGGCCAGCAGCCGCTGCGCCAGCGCCACCACGTTCTCCCCGGCGCTGCCCGTCCGGAACAGGATCGCCAGCAGTTCGGCGTTGGAGAGCGCCGCCGGCCCCCGCAGCCGCAGGCGCTCCCGCGGCCGCTCGTCGGCAGGCATGTCGCGGATCAGCAGCCGGTAGTCGTCGAGGACTGCCACTCTCATGCCGCCAGCGTAGTGCGCCGCAGACTTACCGCAAACAGACGAGTGGCAGCGGGCGGCAGGCGCTTCAGCCGGGCAGTAGCGTCCTCAGCGCCACCCTCACCCGTTCCCAGGCCTGCGCCACGAAGGGCGTGTGGCGCTCCGGCCGGCCCGCGATGGCGTCCGCCTCTTGCCAGAGTTCGGCCTCCAGTGGCCCGAAGACCTCCCGGATGCGGCCCAGCGCCGCGCCGTCCGCTTCCACCATATCGCGCAGCCGGGCGAAGGCGTGCCAGACCGCCGGGTCGCCCAGGGCCGCCGGCACGGCGGCGGGCGGGAAGACAGGCACATAGACGCTGACGCATGGGCTGCCGGGGGCCACCCACGCTCGCAGAGGCGCATTGGGGTCCGCTGGCAGCTCCGCCACCATCGACGACGTAGTGACCTGGAAGTCGCGGATGTGCATGCAGACGGAGACGCCCGTCCCGTCCGGCAGGACGTACGGGGGCGGCAGGCTGATGGTCCCCGTCGCGCCGGGCGCTCCCCACGGACCCTCGCCGTGGTCCCTGAGATGCGCCACGAGGTCCGCCGGTGTCAGACTCCCGCCGTGCCGGGCCAGGCAGGCGCGGCTCGCGGCCAGTCGGCGGTCGGCCAGGACCGTGGGCGCGTCCGGGTGACGCCAGTCGTCGAAGTCTGCGCCGGGCGGCACGTCCGGCGAGGCCCGCGTCCACTCCTTGCGGATGGTGATGCGGTTGGAGATGGCCGCCGCACCCTGGACGGGCGCCGCCGCCCAGGTCCGGCCGCTCGTCTCCAGCACCCAGGCGGAACCCGGATCGGCGATCAGGAAGGAGGAGTAATACGCTTCATTGACCGTGTTGTTAGCGATGCCTCCCTGGCCGTGGTTGGCCAGCAGAGCCGTCATCACCGCCAGCGCTTCGTCGGCGCTGTGCCCGCGCTCCAACCCCAGGCGCACGAGGTCCATGCCGGTGAGAGCGTCCGGTTCGGCGGAGGCGTCTCGCCTGGTAAAGATCTTCTCGTTACCGATCGCCACGCGGTGCTCGTTGACGCCGTGCTCGAAGCCCCACAGCCACGAGGGCCTGGAGCCCAGGAGGGCCGCGGCGCCGGCATCCTCGATGCTCAGGTACTGGGCCTTGAGGCCAGGGCCGCCGCCGCGGCGCGGGTATGACTCGATCAACTGGACCTCGTTGACCGGACGGTCCGAGTTCTTGGCGAACAGGGCGCCGCCGTCGCCGATGAAGCATAGCGTGTCACACATGGGCGAAGCTCTGGCGCCGCACTACTGCGGGATGAGCAGCACGTCGCCGGGGTGCACGACGTCGTTCAGGGTGAGACCGTTGTAGGCGGCCAGGTTCTCGGCATCAACGCCGAAGGCTTCTGCGATGCCGATCCACGTGTCGTTGGCCTGCACGGTGTAGTGCAGCGGCCCGGGCGCCGCTGTGGGAGCGGGCGTTGGCGCCGGCGTTGGCGCGACAGTCGCTGCCGGAGTAGCCGCCGGCGAGCCCCCGGGCCGGCCCGTGGGTGATGCCGCAGGACTGCTCTGGAGGGACGACGGGGCGGGCGTCGTAGTGCTCACCGCTACGCTGGAAGACTCCCCGGGCAGTGAGGGCGGCCGCACCAGCAGCCAGAGCGCGAGAACGCAGACCGCCAGCAGGCCGAACAGCGTCACACGGAACACGGTCTGGGAGGGCGCGGCGTTCAGGGGGTCGAGACAGGTCGCGCAGAGATCGGAACCGTGCTCGGCACAGTAAGGATTGCCGCAGCGCGGGCAGCGCTGGCTGGCCTCCAGACCGCAGACGAAGCACTCCATAGCAGCAAAACGGGCCGGACCGGCAATGGCCAGGCCCGGCCCATTCTACCGCGCTATTGCATTTCGGCGGTAGCGCCGGCCTCCTGCAGCTTCTTCAAGACTGCCTCCGCGTCGGCCTTGGTGATGCCCTCCTTCACGTTCGTGGGGGCGGATTCCACCAGGTCCTTCGCCTCCTTGAGACCCAGTGTGGTGACCTCGCGGACGGCCTTGATGACGTTGATCTTGTTGCCGCCCACGTCCTTGAGGACAACGTTGAATTCCGTCTTCTCCTCTTCCGCGGCCGGGGCCGCGCCGTCGCCACCGGCGGCCGGCGCAGCCGCAGGCGCTGCGGCCACGGCCACGGGCGCGGCGGTGATGCCGAACTCGTCCTGGATGCGCTGGTTCAGGTCGCGCAGCTCCAGGATGGTCATCCCCTTAATGATATCCAGCGCCTGGTCGATCTTGTTCTCGCCCTTTGCCATTCCATTACCTCCTTGTGCCTGCGTTTCAACGGGCGCTTGCCCCGTGGATTCTTTCCTATTGCGACGCTTCCAGCTGCCTGGCCCGCGCCTCAACCAGCCCCGGCAGCTCGCCCAGGAGTGTCTGCAGGAGAAGCGTCAGCTCCCGCAGTGGCGCGTCCAGAAGCCCAACGAGCCCGGCCAGCGGCGATTGCAGCCGGCCCATCAGTTGCGCTATGAGCACCAGCCGCGGCGGGATGCGCACCAGGTCCCGCAGGTCGTTCACGGTCAGCACCTGGCCCTCCATGAACCCGCCGCGGACGCCGAACCCGGCCGGCGCCGACTGCGCGTATCCAGTCACCGCCTTCGCTGCCTCGATGATGTCGCCGTAGGTGATCGCCAGCGCCGTCGGCCCTTCCACGATCCGCACCAGGTCCGGCTGCCCGGCCTGTTCCGCCGCCAGCCGCACCAGGCTGTTCTTCACCACCCTGACCTCGACGCCGCCTTCGCGCAGCCGGCGCCGCAGCTCCTGCATATCCTTCACCCGCAGGCCCCGGTACTCGGCGCTGACCAGCAGCGTGGCGCGCTCTATGCGCCCCTTCAGGTCGGCGACGGCGTCTATCTTCTTTTGCGTGGGCATAGGCCCTCCGTTCCTTTGACCCTGGTTCCGGGTTCCAGGTCCCTAACAACAAAAATCCCTCGCCACAGGTGGCAAGGGACACCAGCGTCGCCGCCAGGCTAAAGCCTGGCCTTCGGTTATCTGGTCGTGTCCTGCCTCGGCGGGCCGGCCGCCCCTGCGGTCGCTTGAGTCGCCTTCGGGCGACACCCGCTGTCTGTGGCGTCCCTATTCGGTTGTGCAGGCCGTATTATACGGTGACGGCGCCGCCTAGGGAAAGCGTGGCCGGTATGTCCAGCTTGATGCCTGGGGCCATGGTCGTGGTCAGTGTCAGGCTGCGGATGTACTGGCCTTTGCCCCCGGACGGCTTCTCCCGCGATATGGCCTCGATCAGCGCCGAGAGGTTGTCCATCAGCGCCTCCTCGGAGAAGCTGATCTTGCCCAGCGGCACGTGTACCAGGTTGGTGCGGTCCGTCCGGAACTCGACACGTCCCTGTTTGGCGTCGCGCACCGCCTTCGGCAGGTCCTCCGCCTCCACGACGGTATTGGTGCGGGGGTTCGGCATCAGGCCGCGCGGGCCCAGGACGCGGCCCAGGCGGCCCACTTTGCCCATCATCTCTTTCACCGCCAGTGCCACCTCGAAGTCCAGGAACCCGCCCTCCACCTTCTTCACCAGGTCGTCGCCGCCCACGAACTCGGCGCCGGCCTGCTCTGCCAGGCGGGCTCCTTCGCCTTCCGCGAACACCAGCACCCGCTGGCCCTTGCCCAGGCCGTGCGGCAGCACGAGAGTCCCGCGCAGTTGCTGGTCGGCGTGGCGGCTGTCCAGGCCGGTTCGCAGGTGCAGCTCGACGGTCTCGTCGAACTTGGCGTAGGCGATCTCCTTGAGGAGCTTGATCGCCTCCTTCGGCTCGTACGTCCGGGAGCGATCCACCTTCTCCAGGGCCGACACGTAGTTCTTGCCGTGCTGGGCCATCTCGTCCCTACGCTACCTCTACGCCCATGCTGCGGGCGGTGCCTTCCACCATTTTCATGGCAGCGTTGATATCGTTGGCGTTCAGATCCTTCATTTTGATCTCTGCAATCCGGCGCACCTGGTCGCGTGTCAGCATCCCCACCTTCTCCCGCTTTTGGGCCGGGCTGCCCTTCTCGATGCCCAGCGTCTTGCGGATGAGGTCGGAGGCCGGCGGCGTCTTCAGCACGAAGGCGAAGGAGCGGTCCTCGAAGACCATAATCTCCACCGGCACGATACTGCCGACCTGGCTGGCCGTCCGCTCGTTGTACTCCTTGCAGAAGGCCATGATGTTCGCCCCGTGCTGGCCCAGCGCCGGGCCCACGGGCGGGGCCGGCGTGGCCTGGCCCGCCTGCAGTTGGAGCTTAATTACGGCGCGGATCTTCTTAGCCATACCAGTACATTCTCTCGCTCATCAATGATTCGACATGATTCCGGCGGTCCTGCAAGCAGGGCCTAGAGGCGTTCCACCTGGAGAAAGTCTAGTTCTACCGGCGTCTCCCGGCCGAATATAGAGACAGCGACTTTCACCTTGCCCTTCTCCACGTTGATCTCTTCCACAGTGCCAACGAAGTCCGCGAACGGTCCATCGGTCACCCGCACGCTCTGCCCTGCCTGGAAGCCCACTTTGATGCGCGGTTCATCCGCCCGCATCTGACGCATGATCGAGCGCACCTCCGCCTCCTCCAGTTCGGTGGGCGAGGTGCCGGAACCCACGAAACCCGTAACGCCAGGCGAGTTGCGTACCACTGTCCAGGCCTTGCTGGACAGCGCCATGTCCTGTTCTGAGGCGCTCGGGTGATCCTGCTTCAGCGTGATCATCTGAACGAGCACGTAGCCGGGGAATATCTTCTTGGGTACGGTGCGCCGCGCCCCATCCCGGATCTCGATCTCGTCCACTGACGGAACAACCACGCGGAACACGAGGTCTTCCGCGTCCATGGACTTGATGCGCTGCTCCAGGTTGGTCTTCACCTTGTCCTCATAGCCTGAGTACGTATGGACCACGTACCAGGAGCACCCCGTCCGGAAGAGGTCTTGCTCGGCGATCTCCTCCCGGGGACGCGCGCCCTTGACGAGCGGAGGCGCTTCCTCCAGGACCGGCGCTTCGCTCTTTCGCTTCTTAGCCAATACTGATCACTTATCTCAGGATAGTGTTATCGACCAGCCAGCCGAAGCCGATGTCGATAGCGCCCAGCAGCGCCCCGAATATGATAGTGACGATCACGACCACGACGGTCAGGTGGATCGTATCTTCCCGCGTCGGCCAGACGACCTTGCGCAGCTCGCTGATGACGTCTGTGAGGAAGCGCGGGCGCCAGCCCAGCAGCCCGCCGCGCCGCGCCTCTCGGGCCCCCGTCCGGGCGGAACCCGTGCTCGGGATGGCCCGCGCGGGGGCGGACTTCGACCCCTTTGGCTCTTTGACCTGCTGTCTCCTGACGGCGCGGTTCATAGCCAAGCCTCCGCCTGGGACGGCCTTCCAGGTGTCAAGACTATCTCACCTCTTTGTGCACCAGGTGCCTGCGACAGCGCGGACAGTACTTCCGCAACTCCAGGCGGTCCGGATCGCTGCGCCGGTTCTTCTGCGTCGTATAGGTCCTCTGCCGGCACTCGGTGCAGGCCAGGTCTATGACCGCTCGGTCCTCTTTCTTGGCCATCTTCGGTCTTCCTGCCTACTCCAGAATCTTCGTGATGACGCCCGCGCCCACCGTGCGCCCACCTTCACGGATAGCGAAGCGCACGCCCTCTTCCAGGGCTACCGGGGTAATCAGTTCGGCCGTCATCTTGATGTTGTCGCCCGGCATCACCATCTCCACACCCTCCGGCAGATTGATGCTGCCGGTGACGTCCGTGGTCCGGATGTAGAACTGGGGCCGGTAGCCGTTGAAAAAGGGCGTGTGGCGGCCGCCCTCTTCCTTGCTCAGGCAGTACACCTCAGCCTCGAACTTCGTGTGAGGGGTGATAGAGCCTGGCTTGGCCAGCACCTGCCCGCGCTCTACGTCCTCGCGCTCAATGCCGCGGAGGAGACAGCCCACGTTGTCACCCGCCTCTCCCTGGTCCAGTATCTTGCGGAACATCTCAACGCCTGTACAGACCGTCTTTCGGGTCTCCCCGAAGCCCACGATCTCCACTTCCTCGCCGGCCTTGACGATGCCGCGCTCGACCCGGCCCGTCACCACAGTGCCGCGGCCCTTGATCCCGAACACGTCTTCAATGGGCATCAGGAACGGCTTGTCCCGCGGGCGCTCCGGCTCCTGGATGTACCCATCGACAGCATCCATCAGGTCCCAGATGCACTTGTACTCCGGCGCGTCCGGGTCATCAGAAGTAGACTCCAGCGCCTTCAAGGCGCTGCCGCGCACGATCGGGATGTCGTCGCCCGGGAAGCGATACTTGTTGAGGACGTCGCGGATCTCCAGCTCCACCAGGTCCAGCAGCTCCGGGTCTTCCATCATGTCCACCTTGTTCAGGAAGACCACCATCGCCGGCACTTCCACCTGGCGGGCCAGCAGGACGTGCTCCCGGGTCTGGGGCATCGGCCCGTCGTTGGCGGCCACGACGAGGATGGCGCCGTCCATCTGGGCCGCGCCGGTGATCATGTTCTTGATGTAGTCCGCGTGGCCCGGGCAGTCGATGTGCGCGTAGTGCCGCTTCTCCGTCTCATACTCGACATGGGCGATGGCGATGGTAATGCCGCGCTGGCGCTCTTCCGGCGCCTTGTCGATGCTGTAGAAGTCGCGGTACTCGGCCAGCTTCTTCATTGCCAGGACCTTCGTGATGGCGGCCGTGAGCGTCGTCTTGCCATGGTCAATGTGGCCGATCGTACCTACGTTCAGGTGCGGCTTCGAGCGCACAAACTTTTGCTTGGCCATTCGGGAGTCCTCCTATGTTGTGGCTGGGGTCAGGCCTGAAGCGTTGCCCGGCCCATCCATGATAACGCGGCTGGCGGGAACAGGGAACCGCCCGGCGAGGCCACGGGCTTCCCGCTTCCCGCCAACCCTACCCTTCCGATGCCTCTCGTGGAGCCCACGACCGGACTCGAACCGGTGACCCCGTTCTTACCAAGAACGTGCTCTACCAACTGAGCTACGTGGGCCCTGACTCCAGGCGGGCTTGACTGGTGGCGGGGGCAGGATTCGAACCTGCGTAGCCCGTCAGGGCGCCGAGTTTACAGCCCGGTGGTTTTAGCCACTCACCCACCCCGCCAACGATATATGAAGAGGGAACCCGATTCAAGGAACGTATCTGCCGCCGCCACGCTGCCCGCTCTAGCTGTTCCTTGTTCCTCTGCGTTTGGAGCCGAAGGGGGGAGTCGAACCCCCAACCTAGCGATTACAAATCGCTTGCGCTACCGTTGCGCCACTTCGGCCGAGCGCCCATCCCCGCATACCAAAAAAAGTTCGCCCCATCGGGACGACCGTACCGTAGTATAGATAGCAACGTCGCCAAAGTCAAGGAACTGTGCTGTTCCGGGGGATATGAGGCAGCAAAGATGGCGGAGGCGCTGCTGGCCGAGGCGGGCTTAGGCCCCCTCACTCGATCTGCCGGGTGAACGTGTACCCCTGCTGCATGCCCTCGCGCAGGTAGAAGCGGTGGGCGTCGGCCCGGCCGGCGCCGGAGCCCAGCTCCAGGTGCGTGCAGCCGTGCTCCCGCGCCCACTCCGTCGCCGAGTCCAGCAGGGCCCGGCCGAGGCCCGCGCTGCGCCGCGCCGAGTCCACCACCAGGTCCTGTAGCCAGCAACGCGGGCCGTAGCGTATCGAGAGTATGTCGGCGTAGACCGAGGCGAGACCGGCGATGCGGTCGCCATCCAGGGCCAGCAGGATGTCGGCGTTCTGGCTGTGGACGGCCCAGCGAAAGCCGGCGCGCCCCCGTTCGGCTGTGTAGTAGGGCGGCCGCGCCCCCGGTGCTGCGAAGAGTTGGTCCATGAGCGCCAGAACGGCCTCTTCGTCGGAGGGCGTGGCCG
>JBGQEU010000029.1:0-8872 GCA_041496525.1 Dehalococcoidia bacterium | reverse complement strand
GTGGAAGGGATGGTCGATTCAGTGCGCAGCTCGGTGGAAGCGGCCATCCAGCAGATGGAAGCGATGGGAGCGGAGGTCGACTGGGAGGTCTCGCTCCCGTCTACGGCGCACGCCCTGGCCGTGTACTACATCATCGCCCCCTCCGAGGCTTCGGCGAACCTGGCGCGCTACGACGGCGTCAAGTACGGGTACTCCTACCAAGAGGGCCAGTCTATGTGGGAGAACATGGAGAAGACCCGCCAGCACGGCTTCGGCGACGAGGTGAAGCGGCGCATCATGCTGGGCACCTACGCCCTCTCCGCCGGCTACTACGACGCCTACTACCTGAAGGCCCAGAAGGTACGGACGCTGATCCGCCGGGAGTTCGATGCCGCCTTCGAGACCCACGACGTGCTGGTCACCCCGGTCAGCCCCACGCCCGCTTTCAAGCTGGGCGCCAAGCTGGATGACCCGCTGCAGATGTACCTGAGCGATATCTGCACCATCCCCGTCAACATCGCCGGCCTGCCGGGCATGTCCGTGCCCTGCGGGTTTGCGCCCGCGCCGGACGGAACGCCACTGCCCATCGGCGTACAGATACTGGCCAAGCCGTTCGACGAGGAGACGCTCTTTCGCGTGGCCTTCGCCTACGAGCAGTCAATGGGCTGGCACAAGCAGTTCCCGCCGCTGTAGCCCCCGTCAGCGGACGCCGGTCTTGTCGCGCCGGCGGGAGCGGCTTATGGACCGCATCACCCAGTGCGGCCAGGGAACCACGATCAGCAAGAGAGCGCCCAGCAGGCTGAGCACCTCGAAGAGAAGCGCCGTCCAGTCGTCGTAGAAGTTCTGGAATACGTTCCCGAAGGCATGGAAGACCCGGTCGGTCGTCCAGACATAGAACGTGTAGGATACGGCGCGACCGAGCCAGAAGCCCGTCAGGACCCGCAGCATGTTCACCTCTACCAGGCCGGCGGCGATGAAGAAATTATTGCTCGGCAGCGGCAGCAGGCAGTAGATGAAGGTGGCCACCCCCACGTAGTTGCGTCTGTCGTCCAGGTACTCGCCTATCTCGTCGAGCTCCTCATTATGCTTCATGAACCTGTGCTTGAAGAGAGTGGTGCCCCGGGCCAGCACCAGCCGCCCGCCGGTCGAAAAGAAGGCGCCACCGATAGTCAGCGGCAGGAGAGGCAGGCCGTATTGCACCCGGAAGAATGCCAGCACCATCCAGGTGGCGGGCATGAAAGCGGGCGGCAGGTTCACCAGGAACGCGATGGCGTACGCGGCCAGAAGCCGGAGAAGGTCTTGCAGCACGCAGGTATGGTATCAGCCACAACGACCGCCCGTCACCGGCGGCGCGAGGGTTGCAGCAGCCCTGCGGCCCGAGGCAAACTCTAGCGCATGGAACGCCCGCGCGGGCCGGCAGGAATCCCGACGCCGGCACTCGTCGTCGATGTGCCGGCCATGGAGCGCAACATCCGGCGCATGGCGGAGTTCTTCGCGGCGGGGCCGTGCCGCCTGCGGCCCCACTTCAAAGCCCACAAGACACCGGAGATCGCGCGCCGGCAGCTGGCCGCCGGCTCTTGCACAGGCCTCACCTGCGCCACCGTGGCGGAAGCAGAGGTGGCGGCGGCGATCTGCGCCGACATCCTCATCGCCAACCAGGTCATCGGCCGCGATAAGGTATCACGTGTGGCGCGACTGGCGCGCGATGTCGACATCAAGGTCGCCGTGGACTCGGTGACCGGGCTGGAGCAGATGGCCGCGGCCGCGCAGGAGGCCGGCAACAGCGTGGGGGTGCTGATCGACGTGAACGTGGGAATGCCGCGCTGCGGGGTAGCACCGGGGCCGGAACTGGTGGACCTGGGACGGCGGGCCGCCGGTTCCCCGGGCCTGCGGCTATGCGGGTTGATGGGCTACGAGGGTCACACCGTGGGCCTCGAGGACCGCGCCGATCGCGAGGGCCGCGCGCGCAAGGCCATGGAGCGCCTGCTCTCCGCCGTCGGGATGCTGCGCGACGCCGGCCTGCCCTGCGATATCGTCTCCGCCGGGGGCACCGGCACGTACGACATCACGGGCCGCATCCCGGGGATCACGGAGATCCAGGCGGGATCGTACGTCCTCATGGACACCGCCTACGCCCGGCTGGACATCCCCTTCGAGAAGGCGCTCTATGTCCTGGGGACGGTGCTGAGCCGGCCGGCGCCCGGGCTCTGCGTCACAGACTCCGGCCACAAGGCCTGCACGGAGGACCACGGCAACCCTTCCGTCAAGGACATCGAGGGAGCCAGCTTGCTGTTCCTGAGCGACGAGCACGCCAGCGTCGTCATCCCGCCGGACTCGCCGATCAAGCCCGGCGACCGCATCGGGCTCTGGCCGTCGCACGTCGACCCCACCATCAACCTGCACGACGTACTCTACGCCACGGAGGGCGATCGGGTAGTCGATGTGTGGCCGGTGAGCGCCCGGGGCTACGCGGAGCAGCGGCAGGCGCTGGGCCAGGGCTGAGGCTCAGTCCCCGGCAGGACCGGCCAGAGGAGCGGCTGGCTCCGGGTGTCCGTCCGCCCGGCGACGGTCCAAAGTGAATGTGGCGCCAGAGGCGCCCACCTTCCAGCGGGCGCCGCCCTCGGCCTTGGCATCGTACATGGCCTTATCGGCGACGCTGATCAACTCCGCCATCTCAGGGCCATGCTCCGGAAACACCGCTACCCCCAGGCTCAGCGTGGGCAGAGGCAGCCGCTCCTCCGGCCAGACGCTCTGCTTTCGCTGAAGCAGGCGGCTGAGGCGGCGGCAGTAGCGCAGGGCGCCGGCGGCGGCGGTGTTCGGTAACACGATCAGGAACTCATCGCCACCGAGCCTGCCGACGAGGTCGGTCTCCCGGCACGACTCTATGAGGACATCGGCCAGGGTACGCAAGACCCGGTCTCCGTAAACATGGCCGCCCCTATCGTTGCAGGTCTTGAAATTATCGCCATCCGCCACGATCACAGACAGCGGCTGCTGGGAGCGCCGGGCCAGGGCCAGCGTCTCCTGCGCCCGCCTGGTGACGCTGCCGCGGTTCAGCAGGCCGGTAAGCTGGTCGTGTTCGGCCCGGAAGGCCAGGACGCGTGTGCGCTCGGCGACCTTGTGCTCCAGTTCCTCGTTAAGGAGGCGCAGCTCTCGCTGTGTCTTCACCAGCTCGTCGTTGGCCCGCAGCGCCACGTCGCGCTCCCGGCGCATCTCGTTGCCGATGAACACCATCCAGAACGAGATGGTGGAGATCACTCCGACAAAACTAACGCTCGTCGTCAACAGAAACTCAGGGTCCCGGTACCTGTCGGCGCCCTGTGGCAGGTACCACTGGTGAGGCAGGACGCCGGAGCCGTCCAACGTCACAACTGTGACGAAGGCCAGGCCGACGGCGACGCTGAAGAGCGCGGCCTGCCGCCAGGTGAGGAAGACAGCGCCGTACAGCAGCGCGTAGAGGTAGGCGATGCCGCCCAGCCAGCTAACGCCGCCCAGGAAGTAGAAGATAGCGCTGTGAAAGCCGAGCTCGCAGAAGAGGAGCAGCTGGTGCAGCCGATCCAGGGTACCGGCGGCGCGCACACGCTTGAGCGTGAAGAGGAAGGCGGCGAGAGTGGCGGCCTCCGCCATGAGCGCGAAGAGGAAGCCGTACGGCATTGGGTAGCCGGCGACGAAGAGGAGCCCCCAGAGGCCGATGAACAGAACGACCAGCACCAGCCGGGCGATCACAAACGCCCTGTGCTGGCGCTTCTGCTCCGCCATCGGGCCCGCTTCCGGCGTCATCTCAAGAGCGGTATCCGTTCGATCCTCCTGGGTCCTGGGTATGGCGGCGCTGCAATGGGCGCACTACGCCTCCTCGTCTAACGACGGCTGCGCGCCGCGGGACGTTACATCAGATTGCGGCCAGCGAATACGGTGAGAAGCAAGTGTCTCTGCCGTGACACGCCTGGCTCGCCTCTGATACGATTGCAGAAGCCGTTCCGCGTGACCGGAGGGTACGTGACAGAGGGTCCTTACAAGACGAAAGAGCACCGTTTCTCGCAAAAAGTAGAGTCGATCTCCGCCTCCGGCATCCGCCGGTTCTTCGAGCTGATCGCCAACATGGACGGGTGCATCTCACTGGGAGTGGGCGAGCCCGATTTCGTGACTCCTGAGCGGTACAGCAAAGCCGCGTTCGCGGCAGTACAGCGGGGAGAGACGCACTACACCTCCAACTACGGCATACCAGAGCTGCGCGAGGCGATCGCCGCCCACCTGCACCGCCTGTACGGCGTCCGCTACGACCCCCAGCGCGAGATCATCGTCACTATCGGCGTATCGGAGGGGTTGCTGCTGGCCACCCACGCGCTGCTGGACCCCGGGGACGAGGTCCTCACCCCGGACCCATACTACGTGGCGTATCAGCCGTGCACAGTCCTGGCGGGCGGCAAGTTTGTGCCCGTACGGACGCAGATGGAGCGCGAATTCCGCGTCAGCGCCGCGGACATAGACGCCCGCGTCACGGACCGCACCAGGGCCATCCTCCTCGGCTACCCGTCCAACCCCACGGGCGCCCAGATGACGCGGGACGACCTGGCCGACATCGCAGAGGTAGCGGCCCGCCGCGACCTGATCGTTATCTCGGACGAGATCTATGACCGGCTGAGCTACGGTATCCCGCACACCTGCTTCGCATCGCTGCCCGGCATGAAGGAGCGCACCATCCTCCTCGGCGGCTTCTCCAAGGCCTACGCTATGACCGGCTGGCGAGTGGGCTGGGTATGCGCCCCCTCGGACATCCTGGAAGCGATGATGAAGGTCCACCAATACATCGTCATGTCGGCGCCGACGCCTTCGCAGTATGCGGCACTGGAAGCGATCCGCACGGGCGAGGAGGACACCCGCCGGTTCATCGCCGAGTTCGACCGCCGTCGCAAACTGATGGTGAAGGGCCTCAACGGCATGGGGCTGACCACCTGCGAGCCGCAGGGCGCCTTCTATGTCTTCCCGTCCATCCGCTCGACAGGCCTGGATGACATGGAATTCGCGGAGCGTCTGCTGGACGAGGAGAAGGTAGCGGTCATACCCGGCTCCGCCTTCGGCGATTGCGGCCGGGGCCACGTGCGCATGTGCTACGCCTCACCCATGAACCTGCTCGAGGAAGCGCTGGAGCGCATCGGCCGCTTCGCCCAGCGCTTCTAACCGCCGTTACCCTCTGCCGTCCGTTTCGCTTGCGGCCCGCGCCTGGGAACGGGCCGCCGGCCGGGCGCGTACTATAGACGCCAGGATGCGCAGACAAGTCGCGGCCCTGATCGCGCTCGGAACGCTGGCCGCCGTCGCCGTCGCCCTCTTGTGGCTCGCCCCGTGGTCGAGCGGATCGTCCACGACCGGAGATACACCTTCTCCGGCAGCCCCGCAGGCGCCGCCGGGCCAGGCCACGCCCTTTCCCACCGCTACGCCGGCGCCGCCGGCGGGGACGCCACGGCCGGGCGGCTACGGCCTCAGCAAGTTGCTGGAGTCCCAGGAGCTGGAGCAGGCCGTGGAGTTCGCGCTGATCCCGGGTAGCAGCGATGCCGCCCTCGTGGCCACGCAAGAAGGCAAGATGTGGCGCGTGTCGCTGAGCGGAGGCCCGCCGTCGCCGTTCGGAGACATCAGCGGCCGGCTGGCCAGCGGCGGCGAGCAAGGGCTGCTCGCCTTCGCCTTCTCCCCGGACTTCCAGTCGGACGGCCGCGTCTATCTCTACTACACGAAAGGGAGCCCCCAGCCCAGCGTCCTCTCCCGCTTCCAGGCCACCGCGGCGCACCTGGACGAGAACAGCGAGCAAGTGCTGCTCCAGGCCCCGCAGCCGTTCGCCAACCACAACGGCGGCCACATCGTCTTCGGGCACGACGGCATGCTCTACCTCTCGCTCGGCGACGGCGGCAGCGGCGGCGACCCCGACCGCAACGGGCAGAACACGAACTCCCTGCTCGGCAAGGTGCTGCGCATCGACGTCTCCGGGTCTACGTACGCAGTGCCGCGGGACAACCCGTTTGCCGGCGGCGGCGGGCGCGGCGAGGTCTTCGCCTACGGCCTGCGCAACGCCTGGCGCATGACCGTAGACAGCCTGACCGGGGATATCTGGCTGGGTGATGTGGGACAGGCCAAGTGGGAGGAGGTGGACCGCCTGGTCAAGGGCGATAACTACGGCTGGAACTGCTACGAGGGCCCGGAACCGTACGACCTCGACGGCTGCCCGCCGAGCGGGTTTCAGGCCCCCCGGGCCTACTACGGCCACGACGAGGGCAGCGCCGTCACCGGCGGCTTCGTCTACCGGGGCAGCGCCCTGCCGGAGCTCTACGGCTGGTACATCTACGCCGACTTCTACAGCGGGCGCCTGTGGGCGGTAGACACGTCGAGCGGGAACAGCCCACCGGTGCTGCTGGCCGAAACGCACGCCACGCCGGCCTCCTTCGCCGAGCTGCCGGACAAGGAGATTGCCGGCGTCGATTACAACGGCACGATCTACAAGATCACGCGCGGCTGAGCGCTACCAGCGGGCCTGGTGCTGCTCCACCCAGCCCAGCAGCCCGTCCAGCGGCAGCGCCTCGCCTCCGTCCGTCACCACGGTCCCGGAGTAGTGGCCGAACACCTGGTGCACCTCTGACCTCACGACCAGCAGGTCCGTCTTCGCCACCCGCTCGAAGAAAGGGACGAAGCGCAGGTCCACCCGCGCTGAGCCGGTAGTTCGCACGGACCACGGCTGCATGAAGTCGGAGCGGTCGTACTGAAACGAGAGATCCTCGCCGATCTTGCTCAGGCGCCCGTCCACGCAGACGCCGTTCTCTGTCATGCCCGTGCCGCCGGTCCAGCCGCCGCCCAGATTCAGTCCCACGATGCGCCCGGCCTGCACACCGGAGGCGGCGCCCCAGTTCCAGAAGCAATCGTAGCGCCAGACACCGCGACCGAAATCCAGGCAGCCAAAGCTGTTCCCGGGCTCGAATGTGTACGTCCCTCCGCCGAGCCGCACAGTGCCGGAGGCGGGCAGGCAGTTCTGCTTGGAGGTGAAGTGGAAGCGGTCGCGGCCCCAGGGGATAACCACGTTCAGCGTCTCGTGGCCGGCGGGGCGCCCGACCTCAAGCTCCGCCTGCAGCTCGGCTCCGCCGAAGCGGGCGCTGGCCGCGCGGATGCGTACACTGCTACCGCTGTCGGCCAGCGAAACACGCATCTGGCGGTCGCGGAACTTGATGTCGCCGGTCACGGTCTCCGGCAGGGACACGCCGAGACCCAGTGGCTTCGTGACCGTCTGTTCGACCATGCGGCCGGTCTCGAAGTCCAGGAAGTAAACGGAGGCCAGCGCCAGGTAGTCGATGTGCGCCACGGTGGCCGAAAAGAGGTACTTGTCGCTGGTGATGGCCCAGTAGTTCCAGCGCTTCTTCCGGGGCCAGTGACCGCGCAGGTTGCAGCGGTGGAGCGGATGGCGCGACCAGCCAAGGGCCGCACGGGACAGGTTGCCGCGGGCGTCGCAGAGGTCCACGGGCGCCAGCAGTTCCCTTTCATCTCGGACCGGCGGTTCTTCTCGCAGCGTGCGCTTCACAATAGTCCTCGGCAACCGCCCCAACTATCAGCCCGCCGCCGGCCTCCGTCAAGCTGTGTCTCCCGCTTGTGATACCGGTCACACCATCGCGGAGGGTCGTGCGCTACACTGGGGGCGAAATGGCCGCTCGCTTCCAGATCGCACCGGACGCGCACCTCCGCGTTGTCTCCGTGTCCGGCACCATCTCCATCATCGCGGAGGAACGTTCGGACCTGGAGATAGACCCGCCGGCCCGTCACGTCCACCTGCACGACGGCGGCCGCACCGTCGAGATCAAGTCTGGATCCGGCGCCCTGCGTATCCGCTGCCCGCGCGGTACCAGCGTATCCGTGGGCGCGGTCTCCGGCAGCGTCCATCTGGACGGTGTCTTCGGCGATGTCAAGGTCTCCGCCATCTCCGGCCATATCGAGGTCGATTCGGCGGCCGGCGATGTCGATGTCCGCAGCGTCAGCGGCCACCTCAGCGTCAACACCTGCGGCGGCCGCTGCCAGTTGAACACGAAGAGCGGCTCCATCCGCGTGGGACACGTGGAGGGGGCGATCCGCGCCTCGACGCTGAGCGGCCGCGTCGAGCTGGGCACGGCCGGCCGCGACGAGGTCGAGATCCGGACCATCTCCGGTGGCATCAGCATCCACGTACCGCCCGGGCGGGCGCCCAGCGTACGGATGCGCTCCATTAGCGGGCGCCTGCGCTGCGATTGCCCGCAGGGTTCCGATTTCGAGATCAAGGCCGCCACCGTCTCCGGCTCGGTAGAGATAGCGGAGACATGACGGCGACGCGGACGTCCGCCGGCGTCCGGGCCGTCGAGGGCGCCATCGTCTTCACCGATCTGTCCGGGTTCACGGAGTTCACGGCGCTGCGGGGCGACGAGGCGGCGCTGGACCTCCTGGCTACGCAGGACCGGCTGGTGCGGCACGAGATCGGCGACCGCGGGCACATCGTCAAGAACCTGGGCGACGGCCTGATGCTCTGGTTCGGCGACGCCTGCGACGCCGTCCAGGCCTCGCTGGCGCTGCAGGCGAGCTTCGATCGCTATTCGGCAGAGGAGGACCTGCCGCTGTGGGTGCGCATCGGCGTGCACTTCGGCCACCCGGCCCGCCGCGGGCGCGACCTCATCGGCCACGACGTCAACGTGGCCGCCCGCATCGTGGACCTGGCGGCGCCGGGCGAAGTGCTCTGCTCTGCGGCCTGCGTGTCGAGCATTAAGAACCCGCCCCCGGACATCACGTTCGAGGAGCTGGGCCCGGTCATGATGAAGGGTATCCCGGAGCCCGTACCGCTGTACCGCGTGCACCGCGTGGCCCCGTAAGGGCGCAGCACCATACGGCAAGGCGCATACGG
>JBGQEU010000028.1:0-8914 GCA_041496525.1 Dehalococcoidia bacterium | reverse complement strand
GATAGCGTCCCCGGCCTCGACCTCGACCGGCTGCTCCCCTGGTTCCGGGAGCACGTCGCGCCGGTCGCCTCGCTTACGGGCCAGGTCGTCGGCCACGGCCGCTCCAACCTCACCTATCGCATCGAGGGCGATGGCCAGTCATGGGTGCTGCGCCGGCCGCCGCTCTCCCACGTCCAGGCCACCGCCCACGACATGTCCCGCGAGTTCCGCGTGATCTCGGCGCTGTGGCCGACGGGCTTCCCAGTGCCGAAGACGTACGCGCTCTGCCAGGACACCGCCGTCAACGACGCGCCCTTCTACATCATGGAGTACGTCGACGGCTTCATCGCCGTCGACCCCCGCGAGGTCGAGCGCCGATTCACGGAAGATGAGCGCCGCCGCATCGGCGAGGAGCTGGTCGATGTCCTCGTGCGCCTGCACTCCCTGGTCCCGGGCGAGATTGGCCTGGCCGACTTCGGCAAGCCGCAGGGCTACCTGGAGCGGCAGGTGCGACGCTTCTCCGACCAACTGGAGCAGATCCGCTACCGCGAGACGCCGGAGCTGGACGAGCTGGCCCGCCGCCTGAACCGGGCGCTGCCGCCGCAGCGCACCGCCGGCATCGTCCACGGCGATTACCGGCTGGACAACGCCATCCTCAACGACCAGGGCCACATCATCGCCGTCCTGGACTGGGAGATGTGCACACTGGGGGATTCGCTGGCGGACCTGGGGCTGCTACAGATGTACTGGGGCAACCCTACCAGCGCGCAGTTGAACATCGGCGGCACCGCGGTGATGACGCTCCCCGGCTTTCCCACCTGGGAGGAGGCCGCCGCGTTATACGAGAAGAAGAGCGGCCACGACCTCAGCGGCCTGGACTTCTACACCGTCCTGGCCCACTTCAAGCTGGGCGTCATCCTGGAGAACATGTACAAGCGCTTCCTGGGCGGCGGCACCGTGGGCGCCGGCTTCGAGGTGATCGGCCAGCAGGCCGTCCTCCTGGGCCAGCGCGGCCTGGTCGTGGCCGATCAGTCGTCGATCGCCGCCCTGCGGGGGTAGACGGTCTCCCTCCGCGGCCTCGCTTAGCCGGCCCGCGTCCTCTCAATCTGTTTCCCGCGGTCGTCAC
This sequence comes from Dehalococcoidia bacterium, assembly GCA_041496525.1. GTDB lineage: Bacteria > Chloroflexota > Dehalococcoidia > SM23-28-2 > RBG-16-64-32 > JBGQEU01. Next base: position 7,809 of record JBGQEU010000028.1, on the reverse strand, counting down.
CCTGCCAGGGGGCCGGAAGGCCCTTGGCCACGCTGGTGTTGGCGTCTATCATCGCACCCGGAAAGGAGTGACTAATGGTACGGCAGGACGGATTCAGCATCGAAGACGCGCAGAGGATAGGAACGGAGATCGGGATCAACTGGGCGACAGCCTCGTTCGACATCGAGCAATTTCGGCTGGGGCTGCAAGTGGAACTGGAGCACGGCCGGCGCGATCCGCTCACCGACGTTACGGGCGATGACGAGATGACAACAGGCAAGATAGCACTGGCTCATCTAAACGAGTTCCCGGACTACTACACGCGCCTGGCCAAGATGGAGGCGGAGGCCGACGCTGAACGTCCCGCGTGACGGGCGCTAGCGCCCCTGCGCCGGGTCCTCTCGTCCGAAGCGGATGGAGGGCGGCACCATCTTGTGCGGCCGGCCGTACATCACCCCCATCGCCTCGCCGTTCAGCGATTCGTCCCGGACGAACTCCAGCACCGCCTCCGCGATCTCCTGCGGCGGGATCATTGGCATCTGCGCGAGCATGGCCTCGATCTGCGACCGCTCCTGCGGCGTCGCCTCCGCCAGCCCCTTGGTCACCATCGGCGTGTCCACCACCCCTGGGCAGACGCAGTTGACGCGGATGTTCGCTTCGTCCTTCAGGTAAATGAGCGAGCGCGTGAGCCCCACCACGCCGTGCTTCGCCGCCGCGTAGATGGGGTCCGGGACGTAGGCGATGAGCCCCGCCATCGATGCCGTGTTCACGATGGCGCCGCCGCCTCGCCGCCGCATCGCCGGCGCCGCCGCCTGCACCCCCGCGATCACCGCCCACAGGTCGATCATCACCGTCCGCTCCCAGTCCTGCGCAGCGGCCTCCGGGAAGCGCGGGCGCGGGGTGCTCACGCCGGCGTTGTTGTGCATGATGTCCAGTCCCCCGAACGTCTGCTCAGCGAACGATACCATCCGGTCCAGGTCGTCCCGCTTCACCACATCAACGTGCACGAAGGCTGCCTTGCCGCCGTTCGATTCGATCTGGCGCACCGTCTCCACCCCACCCGCATCGTCGATATCGGCCACGACCACCGACGCGCCCGCCCCGGCCAGCGCTATCGCGGTCGCCCGCCCGATGCCCGATCCGGCGCCCGTCACGGCCGCCACCTTGCCTTCCGGATCCATGCCTGTGCTCCTTCTCCCGATCTCGCTCTGGATGCCCTGCGCTTGTTCCTGGTTCTCGGTTCACGTTCCGGGTTCTCCCGGTTCTCCGACAGTCTCTGCCATCACAAGCCCGACCGCAAGCCCGCCGCGCGGCGCTTGAACGATAGCCCCTCCAACACCTTATAATGCTGCCTTGGTACCACCTGCATGGCCCGGCCAAGACTGCTCGTCATCGAAGCTGCGTTGATCGCCGCCGCACTGGCGATCACGCTTCTCATCCTCTGGTCGCCCTTCGATTCCTCCAGCGTCGCCGACAGCGGAAGGGATGTTCGCGCCGTCGCGCTGGACCCCGCCGGCGCAGGTGGTGGCGATGCACAGAGCCCTTCGCCCGATACTGCGTCCCCGCCTCCACCCGCCTCCGACGACTGCGGCCCGCCCGTCGATAAAGAGTTCCTCGCCGCCAACCAGATCCTGTCCTATTACGGCAACCCCTACGTCGCGGCCATGGGCATCCTGGGCGAGCTGGACCCGCAGGAACTCGTAGCCAGGGTGAAGGCCCACGCCCAGAAATACGATGCCCTGAACGGCCCTCGCGGCGTGCGTCCCGCCCTGCACCTGGTCTACGCCACCGCCCAGAAGGACCCCGGGCGCGACGGTACCTACCTGCTGTACGTGGACGAAAAGACGCTCAAGGAGTACATAGACCTGGCCTGCCACAATGGCCTCTTCATCTTCCTGGACCTCCAGATCGGCCGCAGCACTGTGGACGCGGAGGTCAAGAAAGTACTGCCCTATCTCAAGCAGTCACACGTCCAGCTGGCGCTCGACCCGGAGTTCGCCATGCCGCCCGGCGAGGTGCCCGGCCAGGCCATCGGCACCCTTGACGCGACCGACGTCAACGACGCCCAGGCGCTCATGCGAGAGTTCATCGAGAAGAACAACCTCCCGGACAAGATCCTCGTCGTCCACCAGTTCCAGGCCAGCATGATCACGCGTCCGGAGCTGATCGAGAACAACTCCCGCGTCCACCTCGTCATGGATATGGACGGATTCGGCCCGGCGGCGATCAAGGTGGTCAAGTATGGCTGGTATGCGGCGCCCTCTCGCTACCCGGGCATCAAGCTATTCTTCAAGCATGACCCGGACCTCATGAGCGAGCAGGACGTCCTGGCCCTTCACCCCACTGTCATCATCTACCAGTAGCCGGAGAGGTCAGCGGGCTTCGCCGCCGGTTAGGGCGGCGTGCCAGGCCCTTCGCCCGCCGCCGGGCGGGGCACGTAGAGGAAGCCGCGCAGGAGGTTGACGACGACGATCGACTCGCGCCACACCTGGCAAGGGCTGTGGGTGGAGACAACGGTGGCGTCTGTCATCGGCGCGAACCGCCGCGTCGCGATCATCACGTTATGCGAGCGGCGCCCGTCCGGCAGCAGATGAAACTCCCCGCTGATCTCCAGGCCGGGCAGCAGCAGCGTCCCCCGCACGGGCACCTTGGCCACTGTCTCGAACGGGCTCCCTTGCTGCGGGGCGCCCCCTCGCGGCATCGCGAAGAGAATGGCATCCAGAGGCACCTGCGCTAGCTCGAATGAGCGCGCCTCGCCGTGTTCCACAGAAGGGTCGTCAATCTGGCCCTCGTGCACCAGCAGGAATTCCCCTTCGATGCTGTTCATGATATCGACCAGCCGCCTCGGCGCGCCGGGCACGTGGATCGTACCGGATACCCGATAGGACTCCATGATCAACTCAATCCGGACGCCGTCTGGCTGATCCTGCGACATATCAAACATTGGTTCTGCCCCGGGGGCGTGTTCTATACTGATCTCGCTACACCTCATTCGGCACGGGTGCGGCTCCGTTACCCCCTGCTTCCGCGTGACTGCTCCGTCCCAGGAGTCCCTGCTCCTCCGCCACCAGGAATGCCCGTACCACCTCCGGGTCGAACTGCGTCAGTGAGGCGCGCAATATCTCCTTGACGGCGATGTCGTGTGGCATCTTCTTGCGGTACGGCCGGTCGCTTGTCATCGCCGCGTAGGCATCGACGATGGCGAAGATGCGCGAGCCGATCGGTATCTCTTCGCCCCTCAACCGTTGCGGGTAACCCTGGCCATCGAACCGCTCGTGGTGCGCCCGCACGATCTCTGCCGCATCACGCAGGTGGTCCGTTGAGATCAGTATCTCGTACCCGATGTCCGGGTGACGCTTCATCTCCGCCCACTCACTCTCCGTCAGAGCCGTAGGCTTGGAGAGGATGCCGTCGGCGATGCCCGTCTTGCCGATGTCGTGCAGCAGCGCCGCCTTCTGCACCAGCGCCACCTGCTCCCGGCTCAGACCCATTTGCCGGGCCACTGCCGACGCCAGCTGCGACACCTGCCGCGAATGCTCCGTCATTACGCTGTCGCTCAGACCGAGCGCCGCCGCCAGCACGCCGATGACGCAGTTGTAGCTCTCGCGCAATCCAGATACCCGCGCTTCCGCGGACTCCCGCTCACGCCGCAACTGGCGCACCAGCAGAAACAGCACCAGCCAGAGCGTTCCACCCGCCGCCAGCACCGTCGCGCCCGCGCCCACGAAGACGGCGACCGATCCCAGGATGAGCGCCGCCGCCAGGAGGCTCACTCCGACAACCAGAGCGGAGCGCGCCCGCTGCCCGCGGCCGCTACCCAATTTTACCAACATCGCCACTCTCAGATGCCTTCAAAGTAATCCTCCTCCAGACCGATGTCTCCCGGTCGCGACGACGCCACCGTCTCCAGGGTGAGCTTCCGGGACACCTTGTTCGCGTACATATCGGCGTCCGCCCACTGAATCATCTCCTCCACGCTCTCGCCTCCCCACGGAAACCCCGCCAGGCCTATCGACACCGTCACCATTACGTTCCGGCCCTCGCTGAGGTGGATCGGCGTCCGCTCCAGGTCCTCCCACAGCCGCCGGGCCAGCGCGAAGGCGCCGCGTTTGTCGGTCGCCGGCATCACCACCCCGAATTCGTCCCCACCCAGCCGCGCCGCCACATCGTCAACCCGCGTGTGCCGGACGATCGCCTTCCCAAAATGGGCCAGTACCAGGTCGCCCACGCCGTGGCCGTACTCGTCGTTAATCGTCTTCAGCCCGTCCACGTCCAACAGCATGACGGATAGGGGCTGCTTGGTGACGTGCGCCTTCTCCACTTCCATCTGCATCACTTCCTGGAAGTGCCGCCGGTTGAACAACCCCGTCAGTTCGTCCCTGTAGACCATCTCCTTCAGGTCGGTGAGCTCGTACCGCAGCGCTTCGTTGTAGCGCTGGAACAGCGCGATCTGCATGCGCCGGATCACGGTATTCGAGAACAGAGCATAGGCGAACGGCGCCGACACCAGAGCCGCGTAAAGGGCGTAGCTCCACCACCCCTCTGTCTGCGTGGACAGAAGCAACACGAGCGTGGCCGCGGTGACGACCGCCACCGCTATGCCGCCCGCCCAAGCGATGCGGTTGATGCCCGCTTCCTGGCGGACCATGTCCTCCTCAGAGATAGCCGGCTTGCGCGGCGTCATCGCGTGCACTCCACCATCCATTCGCCATTTGCAGATATATAGTTGTCGCCCCGCCCAAGCGCCGGCCAATCGGACGTCCGCGTGATTATGGAGTTCCACGCTTCGGCGGCCAGGCGGCCTTGTCCCCACCCTCCAGCAGGGCGTCAGGCCCATGGCTTTGCGCCCCGCCCTTTCGGGCGGTTCGCCCTTATCGAGAGCCTGGAGCAGACCGACTTATATCCATCGGTCCACTGAGTAAGACGTTGCCGCGAGACACGAGTTACACCTGTTTGAATATAAGGGGAGACAGATTCAGTACAGGGCGCCGGCGTGCGCCTGAGACCAATGCCTAAGACTGGCGATCGTATACTCTGCGCCCGCCCACCCAAGTCATCGCGACCTGAAGGTCCTCCGTCAGGGCCACGAGGTCTGCATCGTACCCGGGCGCGATGGCGCCCTTATGTTCAGCCAGCGCCAGCACCCCCGCCGGCACCGCCGACGCCATCCCGGCCGCGCCCGCCAGGTCCGCGCAGCCCCACTCCACAACGTTCCGGACAGCCGAATCCATCGTTGCCGCGCTCCCCGCGATGGTCCCGTCCGGCAGGCGCACGGCGCCCTCGGTCAGTTGCGCCTCTTCCGGGCCGATCCCGAACGCGCCGCTCTGCAGCCCGGCCGGCGTCACCCCATCCGTTATCAGCGCCATCCGTTCAGCGCCCAGAGACCGCACCAGCAGCTTTATGGACGCCGGGTGCAGGTGGATCCCGTCGGCTATCACCTCCACCGTCACACCCTCACATTCCAGTGCCGCGCCTATCGGCCCCGGGTCCCTGTGATGGAACGGGCGCATGGCGTTGAAGGCATGGGTGACGTGCGTGGCGCCGGCCCGGAACCCATGGACCGCCGCTTCGTACCCACCGTCTGTGTGCCCTATGGACGCCGCAATCCCACCTTCGACGGCGGCGCGGATCATCTTTGCCGCGCCGGGCAGCTCGGGCGCCAGCGTCATCACCCTTACCCTGCCGGCGGCCGCCTGCACCAGGCCATCGAAGACTTTGTGGTCCGGCGGCTGTACCCAGCCCCTGGGCAGCGCTCCCCGCCGTTCCCCGCTCACGAACGGCCCCTCCAGGTTTAGGCCCAGTAGATTGGCGCCGCCGGCCTGCGCAACGCTCAGCCGGCCAGCCGTTCTGGCGAACTCCAGCCCGCTCTCCAGGCTTTCGGCGCAGATCGTTGCCAGGAAAGACGTGACGCCGTACGCCACCACCCATCGAGCGTACGCCTCGATCTCCTGGGCGTCCCTCGTGGCCAGCGAGAACCCACCGCCGCCGTGGACATGCAGGTCGATGAAGCCGGGCACGACGGTCAGGCCGCACACGTCAACGGCCTCCCCACCCTCCTTCCCTCCCGCTTCTCCCACCCTCGCGATCAACCCGTCCTCGATCACGATGTCCGCCACCCGGATCTGTCCGCCCGGCGTCAGGACGCGCCCGCCTGTCAGCACTGATTTCATAGGGCTAAGGCCCATCATACTCGCTTGCCCGGGCGGGAGCCGGTTTCCCCGCCTGCCTGTAGCCTCTAACCGTCTCGTCGTCCATGATAGGAGCCTCCCGCCCGCCAGGGTTGGTACTCGAAAGAGGCTGGAAGGGCCGCAACATGAACCACAGAGCCCGCTTCGACCCACTCACTCCGGGCCCCACCAGCGTCGGAGTGCGGCGCAACTGGGAGTTCGAGCGTCAGGCTGGTGGCGCCTGGCTCTTCCCCTCCCCGCCCCAGTGCCCGTTCCGGGGCTAGCAGCTCTGTGATACACTGGCGCCACCGATGCGGCGGAAGGCGTGTGGCGCTGCATCGGGGGAGGTCGTCGCGTTGGACCGGGTGATCCGCCTGGACGGGCACATCACGCCGGAGCAGGTCCGGCGCAGCCCCTTTCTCTATCTGCCCTTCCAGGTGCCGCCGCAGGCCCGCCGCGTAAGCATCTCGTACTCGTACTCGCAGCCCGTCACCGCCCCCTTTGGCCTCGGCCCCGGCAACACCGTCGACATCGGCGTCTTCGATTCCCGCGGCCACGACTTCCTGGAAGCGCCCGGGTTCCGCGGCTGGAGCGGCGCCTCCAAGCGCGAGTTGTTCATCGCCCCGCATGAGGCCACACCCGGTTACATCCGCGGCCCGCTGTTTCCCGGCGAATGGAACATCCTCCTCGGCGTTGACCGCATCGAGCCGGAGGGCGCCCGCTACGAGGTCACCGTCCGGCTCGACGTCGCCGGCGACGCGCCACCACCGGACGCGGCGCTGCGACCCATCGGAGGCGCCGCCCGGGCGTCCCGGGCGGACGGCCGGAGCCGGTGGGTAAAGGGCGACCTGCACTGTCATACGCTGCACTCGGACGGCCTGAATTCCGTGCGGGAACTTGTGGACAACGGCGTGCAGCAGGGGTTGGACTTCCTCGCCGTCACCGATCACAACACCAACACGCACCACGAGGAGCTGGACCTCCTGTCCAATATGCCCATCACCCTCATCCCCGGCGAAGAGGTCACCACCTACTGGGGCCACGCCAACACGTGGGGGTTGCGCGAGTGGATCGAGTACCGCTGCGCCGACGAAGAGGCAATGCAGGCCGTCCGGCGCTACGTTCTCCGGAAAGGCGGCCTCATCTCCGTCAACCACCCTAAGTGCGTGGGGCCGCCGTGGCTCTTCCAGGGCTGGGACGGCTATCCCTGCATGGAGGTCTGGCAAGCCCCCTGGCGCTTCTATAACTGGGAGTCTCTTGAACGCTGGGACAGCCTGCTGCGCGGCGGCCAGCGCGTCGTCGCCGTCGGCGGCTCGGACACCCACTCCATCCCGCCGGCGCCGCCCCGCCACCCACACGGCCTGGCCAACCCCACCACGTGGGTCTACGCCGAAGGCGGCCCTTCCGAGGATGCGATCCTGGACGGCATCCGCCAGGGCCACGTCTTCATCACCGACGCCCCCAACAGCGGGCAGCTCGTCCTCACCGCCGACGAGAACGCGGACGGCCGTTTCGAGAAGATGATGGGCGATACGGTGGGAGCGCCGGCAGGCAATCACTGCGCCTATCGGCTGCATGACAAAGGCGGAAAGGACCGCAGCGTCTAGCTGCTCTGAGACGCCGAGACAATCGATCACATACCGCATCACAAGGTGGACACACT
>JBGQEU010000027.1:0-8946 GCA_041496525.1 Dehalococcoidia bacterium | reverse complement strand
CTGAGATCGCGAATTGCAGCTTGCCGAATATCGAAGCTCAGACCGCCAATGGGGCTCGCCTTTCGTATTTCCCCGAGAAACGGATTGAGACGGTCGCGCAAGATATCAGGTAAGGACGGCTGAGGTTGCGGCAACAGAGGAAAGACATCGCCTTTGAGACGGAGGACTGAATCCTTATAGAGTTCTCTCATCGGCAGTAGTTCTTCGGCGAGGATGACTCGCCCCGTTTCCAAAGTTCGGCGGAAACGTACCTCCTCTTCATGAATTATGTTGGCGATGAGGCCCCTTTGCTTTTCCAGTTCAGGGTGTACGGTGTGCATCAGATCAATGACGTGGTCGCCTATGTCAGCGACAAAGGGGCCATTGATGCCCAGTTGCCGCCGACCGTGGTAGACCGCCCGTCGCAGCAACCGCCGCGCCACGTACCCCCGCTCCTCGTTCGACGGCACCACCGGCGTCCGCTCGTCGCCGATCAGGAACGTCACCGCCCGCGCGTGCTCTGCCACGATTCGCATCGCGCGGTCCGTCGCCGGGTCTTCGCCGTACCGCTTCTCGCACAACTCCTCGAGGCGGCCGATGACCGGCCGGAACAGCTCCGTGTCGTACACCGAGGGCAGCCGCGTCTTGTCCCAGTCCTTGCTCTGGAAGAGCAGCGCGCTCATCACGCGCTCGAACCCGGACCCCGTGTCGATGTTACGCGAGGGCAGCGGCTCCCGCTTCTCCCCGTCGCAGAAGTAGGACATGAACACGAGGTTCCAGATCTCCAGGAAGCGCCCGCACTCGTGCGAGGGCTCGCACTGCGGCCCGCACCCAAACTGCTCCCCGAAGTCATAGTAGATCTCGGAGCAGGGCCCGCACGGCCCGACTTCGCCGGAGAACCAGTAGTTGTGCTCCTCGCCGTAGCGGCGGATGCGCTCCGCCGGTACCCCTACCTGCCGCCACAGCTCATACGATTCGTCGTCGTCCAGGTACACGGCGGGCCACAGCCGCTCCGCCTCCAGCTTCAGCACCTTCGTGACGAACTCCCACGCCCAGGGGATAACCTCCGCCTTGAAGTAGTCCCCGATCGAGAAGTTGCCCAGCATCTCGAAGAACGTCAGGTGCGACGTGTCTCCCACGGACTCGATATCGCTGGTGCGGAAGCACTTCTGGACCGTCGTCAGGCGCGTGTGCGGCGGCTTCGCCTGGCCCATGAAGTAGGGCTTGAACTGCACCATACCGGCGCTCGTGAAAAGCAGCGTGGGGTCGCCCGGCGGCACCAGCGGCGCGCTGGGCAAGCGCCGGTGTCCCCGTTCCTCGAAGAACCGCAGGAAAGCCTCGCGCAGCTCGTGGGCGTTCAATGCGAGCCGATTATATCGTGCGGGAGACGCGATATACGAGGCACGAATCGAGGAGAGGAAGGAATGCCCCAACCTTCAGGTCGCGGTGGCGCGCCTCTACGCCCCCGGGCGGAGCGGCCGGGGCACCATCCACTATTCACTGTCCACTATCCACTATCCTTGACAGCCTCTCCGCTCCGCCGCTAACATTAGCTTCACAGGCCATTGCCTGCAGAGTTGCTTCTCTTGGACGCCGACCAACCTCCAGATAGTCCGGAACCCCCGCATTTATCCCCACCTGCCCTTAGCCAACGCCGCGCCCGTGCGCCGCGTCTGACTACTGGGATACCTCTCTCCTACTGTTGAACTAATCGCATGCCGCACTCCACATCGCCCGTCCTGCGGGCTTTCGGCGCCCGCTAACCATGGCGAAGAACGCTACCAAGCCCCGCCGCACCTCGGACGCCGGCGCCGTCCTCCGCGTTCAGCTCGAGCAGCGGCTGGAGGAGTGCGAGCGCCTGATCGAGGCTGGTGTCACCATCATCGACCCGGCCACCACCTACGTGGAGACCGGCGTCAAGGTCGGCCCCGGCACGGTCATCTACCCGAACACGACGATCTCCGGCAGGACATCCATCGGCCGCGACTGCCGCATCGGCCCCAACTCCGTCATCCTGGATTCCCGCATCGGCGATGGCGGCCAGGTGCTCGCCTCCGTGCTGGAAGGCGCTGTGTTGGAAGACACCGTCGACGTCGGCCCCTTCAGCCACCTGCGACCGGGCGCCCACCTGGAGTCAGGCGTCCATATCGGCAACTTCGTCGAGGTCAAGGCGGCCCGTCTGGGCGCCGGCACTAAGGCGGGCCACTTCAGCTACATCGGCGACGCCCGAGTTGGCGCCGGCGTCAACATCGGCGCCGGCGCCGTCACCTGCAACTACGACGGCCACAAGAAGAGCAAGACCGTCATCGGCGATAACGCCTTCATCGGCAGCGACACCATGCTGGTCGCCCCGGTAAGTGTCGGCCGTAGCGCCACTACCGCCGCCGGCTCCGTGGTCACCCGCGACGTGCCGGAGGGCACGCTGGTAGCCGGCGTCCCCGCCCGGCGGGCGCCGCGCGTCGTCACCGGCGGCGCCCCGAAGCGATCCTCAACCGCCCGCCCGGCCGGCCGCCGCAAGCCGCCTGGCTCCGCCACAAAGCGCAGCAATGGATAATGGATAGCGATACCATCATCGCCGCCGCCGCCCTGGCCATCGGCGTGGCCATGTTCATCCTCCTCGTCGCCGGGGAAGCCGGTGTCATCGCCGGCGTCCGCGAGCGCGCCCTGCGCGAGCCTGCGGAATCACCCGTGGAAGCGCTCAAGCGCTTCTACCAGGAGCGCCAGCTTACCCTCTCCGCGCTGGCCCTCGCCCGCAACCTCGCCTCTGTCGGCGTCACGGCCATCGTCGTCTTCATCGTCCTGCGGGAGGCCGGCCACAACTGGACGGCCCTGGCCGTCACGGCCGTCCTCACCGCTGTCGCCTTCGTGCTCCTCCAGGCCTTCCCCCGGCTGGTCGTCGCCCAGGACCCGGTGCGATGGCAAAACGCCCTGCGTCCCTTCGTCTCCTTCGTTCGGCTCACCTTCCGCGGTCCCGTCCTCCTCCTCGACGCGCCCATCGGCGTCCTGGTCAGGCCCTGGCTCCACCGCCACCCCGAGATTGAAGGCGAGACCGAAGAGCAGATTCTCCTGACGGAACTGGATGAGGCCGGCGCCGTCCTCCAGCGCGACGAACGGCAGATGATCCGCGGCGTCATGGAGCTGGAGTTCACCACCGTGCGGGAGGTCATGGTCCCGCGCCCGGACATCATCGCAGTTGATGTCAAAGACGGCTTTGAGCGGCTGGCCGGGGTCATGGTGGACCACGGCTATAGCCGCGTCGCTGTCTACGAGAGCAACGTCGATCACGTCATCGGCATCGCCCACGGCAAAGAGGTGATGCGACACCTGGCCAGGGGAACCCACCCGAGCGTCAAGAGCATCATCCGCCCGGCATATGTCGTGCCGGAGAGCAAGAAGGTGCATGAGCTCCTGGCCGAGATGAAGCAGCGCCAGATCTCCATCGCCATCGTCGTCGATGAGTACGGCGGCACGGCCGGGCTGGTCACCATCGAGGACCTCCTCGAGGAGATCGTCGGCGAGATCCGCGACGAGTTCGACATCTCCGAGCAGCAGGTGCAGCTGCTCACCCCGAACGAGGTCATCGTCGACGCCCGCGTCGGCATCGACGAGCTGAACGAGATGTTCGAGATGGATATCCAGAAGCAGGACTTCGACAGCGTCGGCGGATTCATCGTCAACGAGCTCGGCCGCATGCCCTCCGTCGGTGACACCGTCCGCGTCAACGGCATCAGCCTCAAAGTGCTCAGCGTCGCCGGTCGCCGCATCAAGAAGGTGCGCGTCACCAAGATGGGGGGCCAGGCGGCCGGCGAAGAAGCCCAGGCGAGCGCAGGCTGATCCTCCCCCGATCCGTTCGTCCTGAGCCTCCCCCGATCCGTTCGTCCTGAGCCTCCGCGATCCGCTCGCCCTGAGCCTGTCGAAGGGCTCCGCCAGCGCCGCCTTCCTACTTCCCACTTCCTACGTCGTGCCCTTGCCTCCTGCCGGCCCCCGTGCCACACCCCTTTTGTTGGCCGTTTGCCCGCTGTGCTACCATGTCCGCCTGAAATGACCAGCCGCAAGCCCAAGGCCGCCGCCAGCCCCGAGAGCACTCCTGCGGAAGAACTCCAGTACTGGGTGGCCTTCAACCGTATCCCGGGCGTCGGTCGCGTGCGCCACCAGGCCCTCGCCGCCCGCTTCGAGACCATGGCCGAGGCCTGGCGCGCCGGCCCCGGCGAGCTGCGCGCCGCCGGTCTCGACGACCGCATCGTCCGCGTCATCGTCGCCGAGCGGCCCAACATCGACCCCGAGGCGGAGTTCGCCCGTCTCGCCCCGCTCGGCGTCCGCGCCCTCACCTGGAACGATGCCGCCTACCCGCCCCGCCTCAAGGAGATCGACGACCCGCCGCCCGTCCTCTACGTCCGCGGCGACCTCTCACCCGCCGACGAGTGGGCCGTCGCCGTCGTCGGCACCCGCCGCCCCACGCCCTACGGCCGCCAGGTGGCGGAAGAGATCGCCTACCAGCTGGCGGCCAACCGCATCTCCGTCATCAGCGGCCTCGCCCGCGGCATCGATGCCATCGCCCACCGCGCCGCCCTTCAAGCCGGTGGCCGCACCGTTGCCGTCCTGGCCTGCGGCCTGGACATCGTCTACCCCCCAGAGCACGCCAAGCTCGCCCGGGAGATTATCGAAGGCGGCGCGCTCGCCAGCGATTACCCGCTCGGCACTCACCCTCGCGGCGACTACTTCCCCCGCCGCAATCGTATACTGTCCGGGATGAGTCTCGGAGTCCTGGTGGTCGAGGGCGATGTCAAGAGCGGCGCCCTGATCACGGCCAACCTGGCGCTTGACCATGGCCGCGAGGTCTTCGCCGTGCCCGGCAGCATCTTCTCCGCCCAGAGCCGGGGCACCAACCTCAAGATTCAGAAGGGAGAGGCCAAGCTCGTCCAGCGGGTGGAAGACGTGCTGGAGGAGCTGAACCTCACAATGGTCCCCCAGCAGATGGAGATGAAGGAGCTCATCCCGGCCACCGATACGGAAGCCGATCTCCTGCGTCACATGTCGAAGGAGCCCGTGCACATTGACGAGGTCTGCCGCCAGAGCGGGCTGCCCGTATCGACGGTGAGCAGCGTCTTAGCGATGATGGAACTGAAGGGGCTGGTGCGGCAGATGGGGCCCATGGCCTACGTCCGGGCGCGCGAAGCCCAGGCCCCCTACGGAGGTAATTGATTTGGCAAAACGCGGCAAGAGTCTCGTGGTCGTCGAGTCCCCGGCCAAGGCCCGCACGATCTCACGCATCCTCGGATCCAAGTACGACGTCAAGGCGTCCGTGGGCCACGTGCGGGACCTGCCCAAGTCCGCCCTCGGCATCGAGGTCGAACAGGGCTTCCAGCCCAAGTACGTCGTGCCGCGGGAGAAAGCCCGCACCGTCAAGGATATCCGCGATGCCGCGCAGCTCGCCGGCGAGGTCTTCCTGGCCACCGACCCGGACCGCGAGGGCGAGGCCATCGCCTGGCACCTGCGCGAGGCCGCCGGCCTCCACTTGCTTCCCTTGCACCGCGTCGTCTTCCACGAGATCACCCCGGAGGCCATCAAGGAGGCCTTCCAGCACCCGCGCGATATCGACATGAAGCTCGTGGACGCCCAGCAGGCGCGCCGCGTCCTGGACCGCCTCGTCGGCTACCGGCTCAGTCCCTTCCTCTGGAGTAAGGTCCGCCGCGGACTTTCCGCCGGCCGCGTCCAGTCCGTCGCCCTCCGCCTCGTGGCCGAGCGTGAGCGCGAGATTCAGGGCTTCACCCGGCAGGAATACTGGACCATCGAGGCCGAACTGGAGAAGGAGCGCGTCATTCCCGCCTTTCGCGCCCGGCTCGCCGGCTACACTGGTAAGAAGCGCAAGCTGGAAGTCGCCAGCGAGACCGAGGCTCAGCACCTCGTCGCCGCCCTCCGCTCTTCCGCCTACCGGGTCATAAGCGTTCAGACCAAATCCCAGCCCCGCCGTCCGGCCGCTCCCTTCATTACCAGCACCCTCCAGCAGGAGGCCTCGCGCCGCCTGGGCTTCACCGCCAAGCGCACGATGATGGTGGCCCAGCAGCTATACGAGGGCCTCTCCCTCGGCCCGGAGGGAGAGACCGGCCTCATCACCTACATGCGCACAGACTCCACCAACGTGGCCGGCTCCGCCCTCCAGGAGACCCGCGACTACATCGGCCAGCGTTACGGCAAGAACTTCCTGCCCCACTCTCCGCGCCAATTCCATCGCAAGGTGAAGGGCGCCCAGGAGGCCCACGAGGCGATCCGGCCCACGTCCGTCCGCCGCGAACCGGACGCCGTCCGCCGCTTCCTCAAAAACGACCAGTACCGCCTCTACAACCTCATCTGGCAGCGCATGGTCGCCAGCCAGATGGCCGACGCTCTCTTCGATGTCACCACCGCCGACATCGAGGCCAACCCCAGCGCCGGCCGCGACGCCTACCTCCTGCGCGCCATCAACACCCTGCTCCGCTTCGCCGGCTTCCGCCAGGTCTACGAGGAGGGCCGCGACGAGGGCGAGGAGGAGGTGGTGGGCAGCAACCCCCTGCCGGAGATGGCTGCCGGCGACACCCTCAGTCTGCGAGACCTCTTCCCGGAGCAGCACTTCACGGAGCCGCCGCCGCGCTACACCGAAGCTACCCTCGTCAAGGCGCTCGAAGAGAAAGGCATCGGCCGGCCCAGCACCTACGCGCCCACCATGTCCACCATCCAGGACCGCGGTTATGTCGAGAAGGACGGCCGCTACCTGAAGCCCAGCGATCTCGGCTTCGTCGTCAACGACCTCCTGGTGGAGCACTTCCCCGAGTTCGTCGATGCCGGCTTCACCGCCCAGATGGAGGACGAGCTGGACGAAGTGGCCAGCGGCGAGCGGGCCTGGCAGCCCGTCGTACAGCAGTTCTACAACCCGCTGGAGAAGGCGCTGGCTACAGCGAAAGAGGCGGCGCCGAAGCAGGTGACGGCGACCGAGGAGACCTGCCCGGAGTGCAGCCGCCCCATGGTCATCCGCTGGGGCCGCCGCGGCCAGTTCCTGGCCTGCACCGGCTACCCAGAGTGCAAAGGCACCCGCTCGCTGGAGGGCGAAGAGCCGGAACCGCCCCAGGAAACTGACGAGAAGTGCCCGGAGTGCGAATCGCCCATGCTCATCCGCACAGGCCGCTTCGGCAAGTTCCTGGCCTGCAGCCGCTATCCGGAGTGCAAGGGCCGCAAGCCCATCATCACCACCACCGGCGTCAAGTGCCCGCGCGACGGCGGCGATATGCTGGAGCGGCGCTCTCGCAAGGGCCGCACCTTCTACGGCTGCGCCAACTACCCAAAATGCGATTTCACAACCTGGAGCCGCCCGCTGGCGCAGCCCTGCCCGGACTGCGCCGGCCTCCTCACCGCCGACCGCGACGGCAAGGCGAAATGCACCGCCTGCGCCTGGCGCGGCGAAGCGCCAGCCCCGGTCCGCGAGCCCACGCCGGTCTCCTGACCGCCGCCTCACCGGCCTACACCCGCGCTCGCCCTGAGCTTGTCGAAGGGCTTCGCCAGCCGTTCGCGCCGAGGACGAAGGGCTTCGACGAGCTCAGCCCGAACGGGACTGGGACATCCGTCCCGCTCGTCCTGCCTGCCCGCCTCTGGAGGGAGCCCGCCTCCAACCGCTGCAGCTACCGAGCGCAACGCCCGCGCGTTATACCTTCTGATGGAAGAGTTGCTTGACGCCTACCTACGCTACCTCGTGGCGGAGAAGAACCTCTCGCCCTACACCCTGCGCAACTATCGCGCAGACCTCCTCCACTGCGCCGCCTACCTGCGCGACACCGAGGGCCTCGACCCCCTGCAGGTGGACAGGCTGGCATTCCGCCGCTACCTCCTGCGCCTCAAAGAGAACGGCATCGTGACGGCCAGCGTCACCCGCAAGGTCAGCACCGTCCGCAGTTTCTATCGCTTCCTCCTGCGCGAAGGCAAGCTGGAAGCGAATCCCCTGGCGGGCGTCAACGCCCCCAAGCGCGAGCGCCGCCTCCCGGTGATTCTCTCCAAAGACGACCTCACAATGCTCATCCAGGCCGCCGACGAAACGACGCCACGCGGCCTTCGCAACCGCGCCATCCTGGAACTGATGTACGCTGCCGGCTGCCGCCTCAGCGAGATCGTCGGCCTCGATGTCCGCCACCTGGACCTTGAGGAGCGCGTTCTCCTCGTGCGAGGCAAGGGCAACAAGGAACGCATGGCCCTCATCGGCGGCCCGGCGCAGGGCGCCCTCCGCCGTTACCTGTCCCACGGCCGCCCACAGCTCGCCGCCGCCGGCGAGCCGGCCCTCTTCGTCAACCGCGATGGGCGGCGACTCTCCGGCCGCTCCATCGAACAGATCGTCCGCCGCCACGCCCTCCGGGCCGGCCTGGACCAGCGCGTCTTCCCGCACCTCCTCCGCCACTCCTTCGCCACCCACCTCCTGGATGGCGGCGCCGAACTCCGCGTGGTCCAGGACCTCCTGGGCCACGCCAACGCCTCCACCACCCAGATCTACACCCACGTCACCGAGGAGCGCCAGCGGGAAGTCATGGAGCAGGCGCGCGAGGCCCTGGGAGAGATGCACCGGCAACGCCTGCTGGCCCGCGCTGCCCGCCGCAAGGCCTGACCACGCTGCCGCGCGGGGAAGCCCTTGGGGGCCGCTTCCGCTACAATGGCACCAATGCTGATCCTCCTCATCAACGGCCCCAACCTCAACCTCCTCGGCCGGCGCCAGCCGGAGGTCTACGGCTCGACGACCCTCTCCGGCATCGAAGAGCGCGTCTCCAAGCGCGCCGCCGAGCTTGGCGCCGAACTGCGCGCCTTCCAGTCCAACACCGAGGGCGACATCATCGACTTCCTCCAGGCCCAGGGGCCCGCCGCCGACGGCGTCATCATCAACCCCGGTGCCCTCACCCACTACAGCCTCGCCCTGCGCGACGCCTTCGAAGCCATCAAGAAGCCGGTCGTCGAGGT